>JADKJR010000009.1 GCA_016720925.1 Betaproteobacteria bacterium
TTCTATGAAAAGCTGGGATTTACCCAATCCGTCGTCGCAATGGAGCGTCCCGGCAAAGCCAGTTCCAGCAGTTAACGGAAATGTTGCCGGCACTTGTCGCCGTCGACACGCATCGAAAATTGGGCCCCGGCCCTGCGCCGGGACAACGGCCTTTGATATTCGGCGGTTCCACTTCCGGAAATGTCGCAATCCGTCGCCGTGTGTTGCAATTCCCTCCCGGTGGTATCGGTACAGGCGCGTTTGAAGATCTCACGCGCGCTCCAGCTCTTTCCGGAATCCCAATTGGATAGATGTCGCACCTTTTTCGCTGGGCTCGTTCTGGCTCTGCTCATCGCCTGCGGCGGGGGCGCGGGCGGTCCATCGAGCGTGGCCACGCCGCCGCCCGTGACGAACACGGCGGCCGACATCACGCTGCTATTCATGGCAACAGCCACACGTCGGTCAATAATATTCCCGGCATGGTGGCCGCCATGGTGCGTGCCGGCAAGCCCGGCAAAACGGTTGCCGCTATCGAAGCCCCCAGTTGGATGCATCTTGAAGAACGGGCAGGCGACGCCACATCGTTGGCGTTGCTCCAAAGCCAGCGCTGGAATTACGTCATATTGCAAGCACAAAACTACAGCTTGAGCGGTCAGACTCTCTATCCCACCACCGGCGCGGAAATGCTGGTGCGCTTGTCGCGCCAGGCGGGTGCGTTGCCGGTGCTTTTTCCAGAATGGCCGCGCATGGGGACCGCGGAAACGCAGATTATTATCGACAAATATGTGTCGATCGCAATGAAGGAACCGGCATGTGTACCGCCGATCCCGCAAGCGTTCGACCTTGCACGCGCACGATTTCCGGCCATCACGCTCCATAATCCCGATGGCAACCATTCCGCGCCGGCTGGCGCCTTTCTGGCCTCTCTGATCCTGTACGCCACGATCACCGGCGCGCCGCCCAGCGGCTTACCCGCACTGGCGATCACGGACGTCGCCGCCGATGTGCAGGAAAAACTGCGAGGTGTGGCAACGGAAATGGTACAGACCATTGCGCCCAGGCTCTGGTGCCCGGCGGACCGACCGGAGTAGCACTCGTCGCAAACGGGTGGGCAAGGCGCAGCGTGCCCACCTATTCACATTTCTAGAACGCCACGGCCCGAACGTTCAGAAACACCGACCGCGACGGCGTGTTGTAGCCCTGCGCGAGTTCGTATTTCTTGTCGGCGAGATTCTGTCCGACGAGTTCTACGCTCCAGGTTTTGTCGATGCGATAACGCAGATTGGCATTCACCACGGTGTAACCGCCCATGCGTGTGGCGGGGGCTTCGTTGCTGGAATCAAATCGTGCGCCACTGGCGACGATGTCGCCCGACACATCCCATTTGCCGAAATTTCGCGACGCGCTCAGTGAACCAAAGCGTTTGGCGCGTGAGCGAATTTGATCGCCGGTATCACGATCCTCGGGGCGTTGTACGGTGAGCGTGGCCTTGACGGTCATGCCGACGAAACTGGTGTCGGCTTGAATTTCCCAGCCACGAATGCGCGCGCGACTCAGGTTTTCCGGCAAATAGGTGATTGGCGCGGCGACGATGAGATCGTCAATCCGATTCTCGAAGTGCACCACATCAACGCGATATTTCTGCGCGCCGGTGCCACGTAGCCGCAGCCCCGCTTCCGCCTGATCGCTTTGCTCGGGCTTCAGATTGGGATTGTTGAATCCCGGGTAATAGAGATCGTTGAAACTCGGCGCGCGGAAGGCGCGGCCGACGCGCACGTAGGCGGAAATGCCCGGCGTGAGCGTGTAGCCGTAGGACGCTGAACCGGTATTGCGCTGGCCGAACTGGGCTTCTTCATCGCGGCGCAGCGTGAACTCGAATTGCGCGGGCCCGATCCTTTCGAGATAGCCGGCAAAAATCGAGGTGGTATCGCGTTTCTTTGCGTCGTAAGCGGTATCCGAAATGAGCTTCTCGCCGCGCCACTCGATGCCCGCCGTCATGTGCCCGACAGCGGTCTTGAATTCGTTGAACCAGTTCGCCTGGTTCTGCTCGGTTTTGAAATTGCCGGCGTAGGTCGAGGAGATGACGCTGTCGTCGGTGGTGCGGCCGATGATCAGTCGCGATTTCCAGTCGGGCGAAAACTTGTTCTCTGACGTGAGGTGATAACCTGACAGGGTCTGCTTGTTCGACGCGGGATCCGTTGGCCCGCTATCAAAATTGGTTTTGCCGCGCGACTGCCAGGCGGTGAATCCCACCACCTCGCCCTGCCACAGCGTATGGGTAAGCTTCACCAGCGCGTGGGTATTCTGATAGGGATCGCGATCGGGATTGTAGGTGTATGACCCCGCCGCCGGATTGGTGGCGGATTTCGATTTGCTGTCCTGATAGCCCGCGTCGAAGGTGAGCGCGGATTTACCCTCGGTGATCGAAAATCCGGCGTTTGCCCCCACCGTGGAATCGCTGCCGGCACCGATCGACGCGGTGAGGCGCGGCTTGCCGGACGCAGGCGCGCGCGTGAAAATCTGTATCACACCGCCGATGGCGTCCGAGCCGTAGAGGCCGGACAGCGGCCCTTTGACGATCTCGACGCGCTCGATCAGGTCGAGCGGAATATGCTCGAACGCGGTTGCGCCGGAGGAAGAGGCGCCGACGCGCAATCCATCGACCAGCACCAGCGTGTGCGCGCTATTGGCCCCGCGAATGAACACGCTGGAGGGCTGGCCCGGGCCGCCGGTGGCGCGGATTTCGAGGCCGGCTTTACGTTGCAGCAGTTCGGTCAGCGACGCCACGCCGGCGGATTCGATTTCATCGCGGGTGATGATTGCCGCCTGGGCCAGCGTGCTGTCCAGTGGTTGCGCCGTTCGCGTCGCGGTGATAACAACGTTATCGAGGCGGTTGGGCGGCTCGGTGATTTGTGCGTGCGCAGTGGTCGTGTAAGTGTAAGACAGGGAAAGGGAAACGGACAGGACAAGCGGAAAAAGCAGCGGTGATGCCGTTATTGCATTGACGTTCTGGGTTTTCATGGAAGTGGTTTTCTGAGGCGGCGAGCGTCCCCGCAAGCCGCGTGGTTCTTCATGCAGGTGCGATCAATAAATAAAACCGCGCTTGCACACCGGCCCACGCCGACTGTCGTGCATCGGGGCGAGCATGAAGGCCGGTTTCCGGACTGATGGATTGCATGCATGGCCTGCATGCGCTTGCGATGACCTTCCCGGATGAAACCTCTCACCCAGTGGTACCACCATCACAAGTAAACCAATCACCGTTGCGGGGGCAGTGCCCGAATCTTGCGGGCTTCCCGTTTAATTTCGCGGTCCCGTGCCGAGAATCGCGAAACACCTTGCACTGCAACATTGTACGTGAAGGCGCGCCCCACGTTGGCGGCGGCCCAAACCACGCGGCCAATCGTTACGGTTGCAGCCGGTGCCGATTCAACCACTGCAGCATCGCCCGCGGATCCAGCGGTTGCGAGACCAGGAATCCCTGGATGTAATCGCAGTGATTGTCTTCCAGAAATGTGAGCTGGGTCTGGGTTTCGACGCCCTCGGCAACGACCTTCAGGCCCAGGCTGGTGGCGAGGCTGATGATGGCGAGCGTAATCGCAACATCGTCCGGGTCCACCGGCACGTCGCGAATGAAAGAGCGATCAATCTTGATCTTGTCGATCGGATAGCGCTTGAGATAAGACAGGGAGGAGTAACCTGTGCCGAAATCATCCACCGCCAGCGAAATGCCAAGATCCTTTAATTGATGCAGCGTCCGGCTGGTCGCGTTCACATCCTCCATGAACAGGCTTTCGGTCAATTCCAGCTCTATCATCTCCCCGGAAACGCCGTGTTCGCGCAGTCGCGACGCGATATCCTCGACCAGATCTTTCTGCTTGAATTGCACCGCCGACAGGTTGATCGCGATGGGCACTGTGATGCCTTCGTCTGCCCATGCGCGCGCCTGGCGAACGGCCTCATTGATGACCCAGCGGCCGATCGGCATGATGAGTCCGCGATGCTCCGCCACAGAAATGAATTGATCGGGTCCGAGCAAGCCAAGTTCGGGATGCATCCAGCGAATCAGCGCTTCGACGGTGCTGACCACGCCGGTCTTTGCCATCACTTCCGGCTGGTAGTGGAGCAGGAACTCGACCTGCTTGATGGCTTTGCGGATGCCCGATTCCATGGCCAGCGCCTGGAACGCCGACTTGTTAAGGCTGGGTGTGAAGAACTGGAAATTGCTGCGGCCGCGATCCTTGGCGAGGTACATGGCGGCGTCGGCATTGCGAATCAGCGTGTCCGGCGTTTCACCATCCTTTGGAAACACGCTGATGCCGATCGAGCCCGATATCGACAGAATCCGTTCTTCCAGGGAAAACGGCTCGCTGATCGCTTCGGCAATTTTCTCCGCGACCGGGGCAATATCTTCCGCCGTCGCAAGATCGGTTACGACCACCACAAACTCGTCGCCGCCGAGACGACCAACCATGTCCGCGCCGCGCAGGCATCCCTGGAGGCGGCCGGCCACCCGCTTCAGCAGTTCGTCGCCCGCGAAATGTCCAAGTGAATCGTTGATGGTCTTGAAATTATCCAGGTCGATAAACAGGATGCCGACCAGGCAGTTCTGCCGGCGAGCCGACGACAGAAGCACTTGCAGGCGGTCCATCAACAGCGCGCGATTCGGCAAATGCGTCAGGATGTCGTGATGCGCCAAAAACTGGATGCGTGCTTCCGCCTGTTTGCGATCGCTGATATCGCGAATGGCCGTCATGCGCAGGGTTTTGCCGCCGCTGACGATATCCTTGCCGACCAGTTCCGCGGCGAAGCGCGTGCCGTCGGCACGCACCAGCGTCGCCTCGTAGGCGCGTTCAAATCCGGCGCGAATATTGTTCACGACCGTCTCAATGGATTCGGGCGCGATGAAATCGATATTCGGCCTTCCGATCAACTTGTCGACCGGCAGGTGAATCATGCGGGCGGCGGCTTCATTGCTGTCGACGATAATGCCCTTGTCGATGAAAACGATGCCTTCACTGGTGGCATCGGAGAATTTGCGCAAACGTTCTTCGCTATCGCGCAGCGCTTGCTCGCTCGCACGATATTTGGTGATGTCGTTGATGAGGACAAATGCGCCCTGCAGTACGGCGTGCGCATCGTAGTGCGGGACCAGCGTTACCTCGATCACGCCGGGTGCCCCGTTTGGGAAAATCAGCGGTCGCTCATAGCTGACGCTTTGCCCCTGCTTGACCTGGTCAATGTGGGGTTCAATCATCTTTGCGGCTGGCGCGCCGATTATCTCAACCAACGTTTTACCGATGATTGACGTGGTGTCGCCGGTATAGGTTTTGGCGTAGGCCGCGTTGGCAAATTCGCACCTTAGGCCGTCAATCGAATAGTAGGCAATCAATGCCGGCACATTGTCGGCGAGTAGCCGCAGCAGGGCAGACGAAGCGACCGGATTTCGGGTGTCGAGCGCGGGAGCCATTGAGCAATTCGTTGTTATGCCTGTAACCACTATAGATTTGTCTGCATCGCTGGTAAAGGCTATCGCCACGGTAAATTTCGACAAAACCTTCAATTTCGACGCTTAACCATTGACCAGACAGGGTTTTTTCGCTAAATTGCAGCGCATGGAACACGATATTCAACGCTTTGAGGACAAGCTCAATCACTTCGTCACGCTGTTTGCCCGTTTGCGCACAGAAAACAACGAGCTCAGGCAATCGATTGCCAGCAAATCCGACGAAGTGAAGCGATTGAGCGAAAAACTCGATCAGGCGAAAACCCGCATGGAAGCGCTGATCGCACAGTTGCCCGACATCGAAAGCGAACGCCTGTGAGTGAGCCCAAAGAGAGCAAGGGCGTGACCATCAACGTGATGGGGCGCGAGTTCCGCGTCGCCGCGCCTGGAGGCGAAGAGCGCCAACTGGTAGCATCGGTCGAATTTCTCAACAAAAAAATGCGTGAGATTCGCGACACTGGAAAAGTCGTCGGCAACGAACGCATCGCCATCATGGCGGCACTGAATATCGCCCACGAATTTTTGCAGTTGCAAGCGGGCGGCAAGGGCGCCAAAGCCGCGCATGCCAATGTCGATACCGAACTGGTCCGGCGCAAGATGGATGAGTTCGAGGGCATCATCGAAAAAGCATTGGCCGATCAGGAAAAGCTTTTCTAGTTTCGCGAACGACGGCCGCGCAACGCGACCTTTAAAGCGCTATGATGTACTTGTTGCATGGTGTTTGAGCGTTCGCTTAGGTCTTAGATCCTTTGAACCGATAGACGTAAGTCGATGGACGCTTACTCAAGCGATGCTGGTGTGCGCGTCCTACGCGGACGTACCTGAAGGCATCCGGTGAGCGACCGCCTTGAACCCAGGTTCAAGAGTGCGGGCTTAAGCGAACCCTCAAGCGCCATGCCATCCCGTCGCATTTTTTAACTCCCACTATATTCCTGTCATGGCCTGCTGGTTGATGAAATCCGAGCCGGAAGAATTTTCCATTGACGATCTCGTCAAGGCGAAGAATCAATCCGTGCCGTGGTTCGGCGTGCGCAATTACCTTGCGCGAAACTTCATGCGCGACCAGATGAAGGTCGGCGATGAAGTGTTGTTCTATCACTCGTCGTGCCCCGAACCGGGCATCGCCGGCCTCGCCCGCGTCGCCAGCGCGGCTTATCCCGACGATACGCAGTGGAACAGGAAGAGCAAATACTTTGACGCCAAGGCCACCCGCGAAAACCCGCGCTGGATGCTGGTGGATGTGAAGCTGGTCAAGAAAACGCGGCTGCTCTCCTTGACCGACATGCGCGCGCAGGCATCGTTGTCTGATATGGTCGTCCTGCAGCGCGGCAACCGGCTGTCGATCACTCCAGTGAAGCCGGCGGAATTGAAGGTGGTGCTTAAGCTGCTCGGGTCGACGTTTTGATCGGCATCGGCATCGGCGCGCGCGCGCGGCAATAACGATGATTCGCGGCCTCATCATCCTGCTCGGTTTCCAGGGCGTGGGGGAAATCATTTCGCGGCTGTTCTCATTGCCGATTCCCGGCCCGGTCATCGGCCTGGTGTTGCTGCTGGTGTTTCTGATCCGGCGTGGCAAAGTTGATGCGCCGATTGACACCGTCGCCTTGGCGCTGACCAAACACCTTGGGCTGTTGTTCGTGCCCGCTGCTGTCGGCGTGGTGATGTACTGGCCGCAACTCAAGACGCATTTATGGGCCGTGAGCGTTGCATTGATCGTCAGTGTGATTGCGACCATCGCGGCGAGCGCGGCGATATTGCGATTCTGGCCCGGCGGGAAATCGCCGTCGTGACGCCTGCGCTGCCCATCGCGGAAATCTGGGTATACCTTGCCGGCAGCCCGCTATTTGCGCTGTTGCTGACGCTGGCGGCCTACGAAGCCGGCGTAACCATTTATGAGCGCGCGCATCGGCAGCCGTTCGCGAATCCTGTCGCCATTGCGGTGCTCATTGTCGCGGCTGGCATCACTCTTATCGACATGCCATACGCAAAGTATTTCGAGGGCGCGCAATTCATTCACTTTCTCCTCGGCACGGCGACGGTTGCGCTGGCGGTGCCGATCTACCAATGCTGGGACGCGTTGCGCGGCAAAGTGGTGCCGCTGGTTGTCTCGCTGTTGTGCGGCGGCGCCGTGTCCATTGTGAGTGCGGTCAGCATCGCCCGCTTGCTGGGCGCGGACAGCACCATCCAGAAAGCGATGATGGCGAAATCCGTCACTGCACCCATCGCCATGGGCGTGGCCGAGCGGATTTCCGCGTCGCCAACTTTGACTGCCGTGTTCGCGGTGACCACCGGTATCATCGGCGCGATCGTCGCGCGCTATGTGCTCGATGCGCTGCGCATGCAGGCGTGGTGGCAGCGCGGCTTTGCGATCGGCGTCGCGGCACATGGCATCGGTACCTCACGTGCGCTGTCGATCAACGCCGAGGCGGGTGCCTTTTCCGGCTTGGCGATGGGCATGCATGGCGTGGCGGGGGCGGTGCTGATACCGCTCATCGCCGATTTGATCGTGTAAATGGATTTCGTCCAAGTGGACTTCGCCCTCTGGCTGATCTACCTCGGTGTCGGCGTGTTCGTCGGTTTTTTCGCCGGCCTGCTGGGCATTGGCGGCGGCGCGGTGATGGTGCCGATCCTGTCGCTCACGTTTGTGTCACAGGGCTTTTCGAGTGATCAACTGGTCCACATGGCGCTGGCGACCTCGATGGCGACGATCCTCCCTGGCGGCATCGCCAGCGCGTGGACGCACCACAAACATCACGCCGTCAATTGGCCAGTGGTAAAACAATTGCTGCCGGGCATTTTGCTCGGAACTTTTTCGGGCGCGGTGATCGCGCACTTTTCCAGCACCGCTTTTCTGAAGACGTTTTTCGTTTGCTTCATTTGCATCCTGGCGATGCAACTGTTATTTGACCTGAAACCGAAAGGCCGCCATGCCTTGCCAGGCACCGCGGGCATGCTGGCGTTCGGCATCGCCATGGGCGTCATCTCCAGCTTCGCGGGAATCGGTGGCGCGATCATGTCGATTGCCTTTCTCACCTGGTGCAACGTCCGTCTGCACGAAGCCATCGGCACCGCCGCGGCCATCGGCGTACCGCTCGCCTTCGCCGGAACGGTTGGGTTTGTCATTACCGGATTGTTCGACAAGGGCCTGCCGCCGTGGAGTATTGGTTATGTCTACGTGCCCGCGTTCGCCGGGATTGCCCTTACCAGCTTTCTTGTCGCGCCCCTAGGTGCCAAGCTCGCGCATCGCCTGCCGGTGGCGGTGCTGCGCAGGGTGTTCGTGGTGTTCCTGCTGGCACTGGTGTTGAAGATGGCGGTGTCCGTCTAGCTGGAAATCGCGGCGGCTCTCATTTTGAGCGCAACAGGAAGAATGGCTGGGAACTTAGGTGCGCTCGTGGCGACGAAGTCATGTTGCCGCTTTGGGCGATGCCGTTTGTGGTCCCATTGAATTACAGCGCGGGTGTAAGCTCTTGTCCATCACGATTTCCTGTTGGCATTTCCATGGAATGCCCGAGGCGCAGTGTGGATTGTTGCTGCAAATCCATGCGCCCGGCTTTGCATTTGGTACAAAGGTGACAACAACATGTCTGACCTGAATGATCCAAGAGTGTTCTTTGCGGCCGAGCGCACGTTGCTCGCCTGGAATCGCACCAGCCTGGCACTGATGGCGTTTGGCTTTGTGATTGAACGCTTTGGCCTGTTTGTCTACATGATCTTGCCGCAGAAAGGCGAGGCACTCCAGCGAGGCCCTTCGTTCTGGATTGGCCTTGCGTTCATGCTGCTGGGCGCGCTCACTGCCGCCCTCGCTGTCGTTCAATACCGCACCGTGCTTCGCACCCTTAAGCCCATTGAGATCCCGGAGGGTTATCGCGTCAATCTGGGGGTGCTCACGAACCTGGTTGTCGCCGCGCTGGGCATTGCACTGGTCGTCTATCTATACTTTCAAGGGACGAGTTTGTAGCGTGATCGGGTTGCGACAGCTCGACAGAGGCAGCACCCGCGATCATCCTTTGTCCGGATGACCGCAATCCACACGAGGCTGAATAATGGTATTGGTTGGCATCTGCTGTGTTGTGCTACTCGTGCTCACCACAATCATTCACTACGAAGTCCTGCGTTTGTTGACGATCGCCCTCCCGGCATTCGGAATTCCCGCACGAGCCAAGTTGATTGTTGTTATCCTCAGCGCATTCTTCGCGCACGCCGCGGAAATAGTTTTGTACGCAATCGCCATCTACCTGCTCGCAGAATACGCAGGCGCCGGGACGCTGGGTGATGCCAGCCGTTTTTCACTGACGCAATGCCTGTACTTCTCGGCGGAGACGTACTCTTCGCTTGGCTATGGGGATGTCGTTCCTGGCGGAGACCTGCGATTGCTCGCTGGTGTGGAAGTGCTGAACGGTCTTCTGTTGATCGGGTGGTCCGCCTCCTACACCTACATCGCGATGGAGCGTTTCTGGAGTGATGGCAGCGAGAATAAATAAAGCGCTCGGGGCACTGCCTGGCGACTCATCAGGTATGCCGGGGCGGGCAGCAGAGCGATTGCCTTAAATCCCGTTCCACTCGCGCATGATGCGCTCGAAAATCTCCACCGACTGATCGATGCGATTCATTGAACACCATTCGTCTGTCTGGTGCGCGAGCTCGGGTTGTCCCGGTCCGATGATGACGGTGGGCGCCACGCCTCCATAGCCACGCTTCAAGTCCGCACCGTCGGTGGAAAACATAATGGTCTTCGGCGTAGGCCGGCCATCAATGTACGGCGCGGCCACGCCATACACGCTTTCAATCCACTCATCTGGCTCGGAATACAAGGTCGGCGTATCGACTAATTTTCGAACTTTCCCCACATCGCCGATCAGGGTCTGGATCGAGTGACACAAGTGCACGTGGTCAATGCCCGGCACGGTGCGCACATCCACCGTGAGCTTGACCGAGTCCGGCACCGAATTGGTATTGAGTCCGCCGTGAATGGTGGCGATATTCAGGGTCGGCGTGCCCATGACGTGATGGCAATCGACGCCGCACTGGTGTTGCCAGTCGAAGTGCTCGAGCTGGTCGATCACTTTGTTCATTTTGAGGATCGCGTTTTCGCCCTGCTCGGGCATCGAGCCGTGCGCGGTCTTGCCTTTGGTCTCGATCTCCACCCACATCAAGCCTTTGTGGCCGATGTAGGGATAGTTGGCGGTCGGCTCGGCGACGACGATAGCGCCGGCACGGTCGAGCAGCTTCTGGTCAGCCAGATACTTGGCGCCCTCGCAGCCGACTTCTTCGGACGCGGTAAGCACCAGCACAATGCCAGGAGAATTTTTCAGGAATGGCGCCAGCTTGATTGCTGCGACCACGAACGCGGCAATGCCGCTTTTCATGTCGGTCGAGCCGCGCCCGTACAAGCGATCCCCATCGGTTTCGCCGGTGAACGGATCCTTCGACCACGTCGCCATGCCCAACGGCACGATATCGATATGGCCGGTAAAACAGATCGGCGGTTTTTCCTGTCTGCCGCCGATGGTCGCGACCACGCTGGTGCGAGCATCCGCGAACTCGTGATACTTCACCTCGAATCCGGCCGCTTCCAGCAGCTTGCCGAGATGCCGCGCGCAATCTCGCTCCATGCCCGGCGGGTTGATGGTGTTGAAGTGCAGCAGATCGCGCGTGAGTTGAAGCGGCTGCGTGCTCATGTTATCGCCCGTCCATGAGCCAGTTTGCGCGCTTTCCTGCGGCGGCGCATCCAGTGATTCATCGCCTCCACCACCACCGAGAAACCGAGCGCGAAGTACAAGTATCCCTTGGGAATCTTCATGCCAAAACCGTCGGCGACGAGGAACACGCCAATCAGCAGCAGAAACGCCAGCGCCAGCATTTTGATGGTTGGGTGCGCAGAAACGAAATCGGACAGCGGACCGGAAGCGACCAGCATGATAATCATCGCCGCCACCACTGCCACCACCATCACCCACAGCGTGTCGGACATGCCGACCGCGGTAATCACCGAGTCAAGCGAGAAGATGATGTCGACGAGAGCAATCTGCACGACGATGGACGCAAATGCCGGATAGACCTTGGCCGCGTCGTCGCGCACGGCTTCATCTTCATCCTCATCACCCTCCACCGTATCGTGCATCTCGCGCACGGCCTTCACCAGCAGGAACAGGCCGCCCCCAATGAGAATCAGATCGCGCCACGAAAAACCCTGGCCGTAGAGCATGAATAGCGGCTCGGTCAGCTTCACGATCCATGCCAGCGTCGCCAGCAATAACAGGCGCGTGCCGAGAGCCAGCCCCAAACCGATCTTGCGGCCCAGCGGCCGCTGGTGCGGCGGCAGGCGGTTGGTGAGAATGGCAAGGAAAACGATGTTGTCGATGCCCAGCACGATTTCGAGCGCGGACAGCGTGACGAGCGACAACCAGATTTGCGGGTTGGATACCCACTCGAAGGCAAAAAATTCCATTTTCTTGGAACGGCTATTGAACCGCGTTGACTAAAGGCGCATCTTACCAAACGTGTGTTTCGATTTCTGGAGGTTTCAATGGAACAACGATTGCAATGGTTGTTAGGAGTCGCGCTGTTACTCGGCGCGTGCGCGCAGCCCGGAACGGGAATGTACCGGCCCGACCTGAACGACGATGTCGTTGCGCGTGTGTCGCCGGGGCAGAGCGGCATGGAAGTCTCGGCATTGCTTGGCACACCTTACCGCCAGATACGATTCGACAATTTGAAAGCGACCGCGTGGGACTATCGTTTCCGCGATACGTGGGGATACTGGGTGGACCTCAGCGTGATGATGGGCGATGACGGTCGCGTGGCGAACAAGGTATTGGTCCGGATCGAGCCCCCGGACAAGGACTGACACAGCGAAACTCCAGCACTGGTGCGGCGTTCGGGGCATTTATGGCTGGCGAGCCGCACTGGTACTGGAGTTTAGCTAAATCGTCAGAGAGTTCCGTCATTGACGCCGTGTTCAATTCAAGCGCTGCCCCGCGCGAGCCTTGACCGCTGCGATATCGGCAGCCGTGATGCTGCCCGAGGTGTTCAGGTCAAACATGAAATTCGCGTCGATCGCGGTGTGACCTGTGCGCGCTTTCATGCCGCTGCGATCGCCGGCATCCACGGATTGTGAACTATTGACGTCACCGACAAGAAACCCGATCGACGCGGAAACATCAACGAGGCCGTTGATGCCGGCAAGCGATATTTTGACGCGCCGATTATCCGCAACGCCTGTCAGGTTGACCACGATCTCGTTGCCTGAGTGCGTCTCCGATACGGCCCCGATCGGATTGGCGACAGCATCGCGCGCACTCACGCCGCCTACCGTCACCACCGGCCCATCGAAGCGAAATACCAGACTATGGCCGCTGCCGACGGCGCGCGGCTCAACCGTCACGTTGTCCCCGATGGCCACCGTATGGTTGATCGGCAATTCGAACGTCCCGGCGCTTGCATGCGTCTTACGGGAAACTACCTGGGTCAGCGAGACCGGGCCGGCAACGACGGGCTGCAAAGCCAGGTCGAGATCGGTGACTTCCGGCGGTACGCCAACCAGTGCGCTGATCCTGCTGGCATATCCCGGGGCGCTCACTTTCACGTACCAGCAACCAGTGACCACGTTCCAGCCGTAGCGGCCATCGACGCCGGTGACCTGCGGATTGACATCAGGCGACATCTGCGCGGGCGCAAAGCCGGGCTGTTCGAACACCCCCGTGTCCGGCGCGCTGCCGGTCCAGAGCAAGCCGCCGCGGGTATCGATGGTGCGGCAGTTGCGCGTCAGCGTCGGCGTATCGGGCAGGCCGGGAATCTGGCGGTACAACGACACGGTCGCACCGCCGATCGGCAGCCCGGTGGTGGCGTCGGTGATGATGCCGCTGGGGTCGTACAACTGCGGCGTGCCGAGGTCATCACCCCCTCCTCCACCTCCGCCCCCACCGCCGACGCAGTTGGTGGGGAAGAGGCCATTGCCGTCGCCGTTAAAGGCGATACAAGGGCGGTGTGCATCCCAATCGGGATAAATTTTCTGTGGCACACCGGGGATGGAGCCGGCGCCGGGAATCTGCCCTTTCCAGAAGCCATAGTCGGTACCCGCCTTTGTCATCGAAGGGGGCGTTTGTGCCGGCGCCCGCATCGTGACATTGTCCGCCCGCCGGGCGGATATGACGGGCTCATTCTGGTTCGGATCGAGTGTCAACTGGGTGATGTTGTAGTAGCGGCCGTTGAACTCCTGTCCTAAATAGACCGTGCGCAAGTTGCCGCAGGGCTCCATCTCGGGTGGGCAACTGATGCGCGTGCGAAGACTAATGACGGTGGTGGCAATATCCGAGCGCTTGAGCATGATGTTGCGGGTACCGTTCTGGTTCTGAATCGTCGTGCCGCCACCGCCGCTAATGCTGATCGTCGTGCTGCTGAGCGCGCTTGCGGCCTTCACATCAATCGGCGCGACATGGGTAAAGCTGGCCGCCGACGTGCCGCTCACGCTGCCGCTGATCCGATAGCGGCCGATCTTTGTCGATGCGCCAACCGTGACACCGAAATGCAGGGCGCGTAAACCGCCAGGAGCAATGGCTACGGCACTTGCGAAATTCCATGTCAACGTGCGGCTGCCAGTCGCGGTGTTGTCACTCACGAGCGGGTTGGTGGTGGCGATTCCGGTACTCGACCCATCCTGATAGGTGAAGTCGATCGGAATGGTCACTTGCATCGAGAATACGCTGATCGCGGCGGTGGTCGGGTTCACCATTTGCACGGTGTAGCCATTCACATCGTTACGCAGCGATGAAGCGGCATCTGCCTTGGCCTGTAGCAGTAGCGCCGCTGCCGGCTCCGCAATAGTTATCTGGCCCAAACCGGCGAAAGCGGCGAAAGCAGGGTACATGCTGCCACTGCCGCCGCTGGTGTTGCCGGACACGTTGCCCTCGGCGGTCACGATGGCAAATCGGTCGCCGGCGCGTGGCGAGAAAGCCGCCCCGCGATCCACGATCAAGCCGCCGGCCAGGCTGACTGAACCATTGGAGTTCAGGCCCGCGCGCTTGACCACGTTCATCGTGCCGAAATCGGTTCCCGGTGTGGTGCCATTGATCGTCACCGCCAATGATCCCCTCGCGGTCTGCGTGTAGAAATTGCTGACCCGGAGCGCACTGTCGAGCCTGACCGTGCCGCCATCGTTCTCGATTCCGCCGACCACGTCGTACAACCCATTGCCGCCGCCGCTCAGTTCGCCGCCATACAGATAAATTTGGGTTGCATCAAGGCTGCAGCACTTGGTCGCGCCGGCGATCCTGCCGCCGTTGAGGCGAAGCAAGCCGGCGTATTGCTTGTACGGACTCCAGGCCGTCCACAGCGTGCCGCTATTGATCATAACGGTGCCGTGGTTATCGAAGCCGGCGGTCTCGAATCTCACGGTGCCGGTGTGGCTGGCGTTGATCGTGCCGTAGTTGGTAAAGGCCATGCTGGAGCCGCCAAACTGTAAACCGCTGTCGAAGGTCGTATCTGCCGTTGACGAAGCGGCTTGCAGGTTCAGGGTGCCATGGTTGGTCCAGCTCACGGCGCCGACCGAAAGTGGCCCGATACCGGACCATGTCAGGGTGCCGCTGGTGACGAGTGCCGTGGCGAGGCTGTTGCCACCCCCGGTCAGCGTCGAGACAGAGCCTGCCGCGAGGATCAAAGGCTGCTTGGTGATAGACGAGATTGCGCTCTGGTTCCAACTTAGGGCGGTGGTCACGGTCAGCGGCGCGTTTAGACTGATCTGCGCGTTTTGCAGGTTCAGCGTGCCGACGTTGTGTACGCCGACGTCGAATACCATCGAGCCATTGGATCCCGGCGGTCGAGACACCGACACCGAAACGAAACTGTCGGCCGTCAGCGCGGGGTCGGTCAGCGTGAGGACCGTCCCCGATGCGACCGACGCCTCCAGCACCGGCAAGCGCGAACCAACGGTACTGAAGCTGCCGCTGAATTGCGTGGTGATCGACGTGGTCCCGGTCACATCGAACGCACCGTTGCCGGATACCGTGCCGCTGCTATTGAAAGTAAGTGATTTGGCCGGGGCGGCGGCGTTGACCGTGAGCGTGTTCCCAAACCCCAGATTGGTGATGGTCACATCATCCGCGGCCGTTGGCACCGCCCCGCAGCTCCATTTGGCGGCATCGTGCCAATCGCCGCTGCCGCCAGTCCAGTTGCACGCCGCCGCCAGGGCCCCCGACGACATCGTAAGGGCCATCACCAGCGGGAGCGCCCGGTATCGCCCGGTCGCATTGGCTCCACGCATGGCCGGCGCGATAAGCGCGACCAATCGAAAAATATTCACGTCGACATCCTTTCATTTGTATCGACCGGCCAACCGATGGCCATGGGCGAAGGCTCGATGAATAATAGTCAACGTCATCCCACACTAATCCCACACAAGTCGAATCCGGTAACAGGGCGGGCGTTTCGAGGGCCGATATCTGTCAACGCAAGGCACGGGCCGGTGCGGTTCCACTGGATGATGGCTCGCTATAATCGGATACATCGATCGCTTCGCGGCATACGCAATGCGCGGTCACCCGTTGGCCACGCTTGGCCGTCATCAATTTCTGGACATTGCCTTGCCTGCCCGTCCCAACAACGTGACGCCCCTCCGGGTCATCCGCGCCACCGGCACGACGTGGCGCCACCCGTGGCCCGCGCTCAATGCGGTCCTGCACGATTCGCTCGATCGCGAGCCGGAAACGCTTGCCCAGCTTGAGCGCGAGTTCCAAGCAGTTCGTGCCGATGGCGAGGATGCAGCCGAGGCAAGAGCGGTGATTGCGGCGTTGGGCGCACAGATCGTCGTCTCTGCCTATGGTGACTTTTCTCCACTGCGCCGGTGGGTGGACCGAATCCTGCCGGCCATACATCAGGTTCCCGCCGACCCGATGGCGCGTCTGCAATTGGCCAGCGGCCTGATGTGCGCCTTCGATCACGCGGGTGAGCGCGTCCTGTCGCGTGAACATGGCGAGCGCATCGGCCGCATGGGGCGCGAGGCGCTTCTTGAGCTGGCGGATTTTTCGTTTCCGTCGCTGGTGATTGCCGCCTACGAACAGCTTCCCTCGCACTACGCGCATACCGGTGAGAACGCGCACGCGAGTTATTGCATCGCACAGCTCGAACTGCTTGCCACGCATGCCGCGGTGGACGAGCGCATCGCGGCGCGGTCGCTGTTCTGGGCCGCGGGTGCGCTGCGATTGCTCGATGAAGTGGAGCGCGCACAAGTTCTCTATGCGCGCGCCGCCGAGGCCGCCGCCCGCACAGGCTGGCGCTGGCTCAATTTTCAGCAGACCGCGCACAACGGACGATCCGCCTGGGACCGGCGCGATGCCGGCGCCGCGCGCAAGGTGCTGGCCGAGCTTGAGGCGCTGCTCGACAAGAACCACCCGTACGAAGTGCGTGAGTATCATCATCTGGCCGGCTGGTTGGCGATTATCGAAAATGACCCGCGCTGTTCGGAACAACATCACCGGCTGGCGCTCGAAGCCATGGAGCGCGGAGCGGCACCGCCCGAACACCGGTACCTTTCCAGAAGCGGCATTGCGCATGCATTGGTCGCGCAAAAGAAATTTGCCGAGGGCATCGACTGGCTGCGTGATCCGCCCGCCAGCGAACCGCGCCTCACTGCAGTCTACGAGGCGACGGTCGCGCTGATTCGGGCGCGCGCGGCGTGGAGCGAGGGCCGTCATGCCGACTACGCCACCGAACTCGCACGCGCATTTGCACAAGCGCGTGAATTCGAGCTGGTGCGCGTGTTCCTGAATTTACCGATGGAACTGGCGGAAATGTGCGCGGATGCGCTTGAGAAAAATATTGAACCCGAATTTGTCCAGAAACTTCTCGCACGACGCGGCCTGACGCCCCCCGGCAATGCCGGTAGCACTTGGCCGTGGCCGATTCGCGTCTCCGCCATGGGCGTTTTCGCGCTCAGCATCGACAATCAGGCTGCGGATGCCGGCCAGCGCGGCAATGATCATCGGCTGAACCTGCTGAAGCTGCTGGCCGCAAACGACGGCAAAGCGCTGAGTGTGCAGCGCGTGATCGATGCTCTTTGGCCCGATGCCGTGGCCGACAATGGTCGAAAGTCATTCGACATGGCGCTCTCGCGTTTGCGGAAACTGACGGGCCGCGAGGGGCGCGATGACGCTTTCCTGATTCAGGAGGGCAAGCTGCTGGCTGCCGGCAACCTGGTATGGATGGATGCCGCGGCCTTTGTCGCGCTCACGGATCGGGATGTTTCAGCCATCGATCCCGCGCAACTTACCCGGCACGCCGATCAACTCATCCGATATTACCAGCGCGGTTTTCTCGATGGCGAAGCGCAGGATATTTCGTGGCAGCTCGAACCGCGTGAGCGTTTCAAGCTGCGCTTCACCCGCGCGGCCGGCGCAGTTTCATCGAGGCTCTTTGCCGTGGGTGAGCATCAGGCCGCCGTTCGCACGCTGGAGCATGCGCTGGAGGCCGAGCCTCTCGCGGAGAACCTGTATCGCAAACTGATGCAAATCCACGCCAATCAAGGCAGCCACGCCGAGGTGCTGCGCGTCTACCGGCGCTGCCGCAAGATGCTGTCGGTATTGTTGTCGGTCAAACCATCGGCAGAGACAGAAGCGCTCGCGCGCCAATGCGGGAGCAACGAATAGCGGCGGTCGCTCGAATGGATTTTCACCATTCATAAAGTGAAACTCTAAATCCGGCGCGCTTTTCAGGCGCGCCTTTGGCTGAAAAGCCTCGCCAATGCTGGAGTTTCAATCGGGGGTACTTCTATTTGCTCTGTCTTGCTGGCGGAGGGCGGTACCCAGGTTTTTCTAGGTTAATGAGACATTGAGAAAATTGGGCCAAGCCACCGCATTGGCTTGGCGTACAGCAGGCGCAGAGCGAGGTTCTGCGAATTCCCCGCCACACCCCCGGACTAAATCCTGATCTCTTCCCAGAATCGATAGTGCTGGACACGGGAGATCTTGCCGCAGTTTGCCTCATCTGGGCCTTCCACTCGGCTTGCTCGAAATAGAGCGTGCACGCTGCCTCGGGATGCTGGCGACCGAGCTTGTTCAAGTGATAGATACGCCATGCCACGACCAGGTCGATAGCCAGGCAAGCTTCGAGTCGTCCTTCCTGTCCCAGCTGACGCTATTCGATGCGACAGCCGCTCTTCAGCGTCCGATGCAACACTTCGACGCCCGGCGGCGCGCATACCACCGCAACTTCTCCTGCGCCTGTTCGAAGCGGGTGGCCCGCAGCGTCGTGAGCAGTAGCCATTCGAGCGGCTTAACCCCTGCGGAGGCCTGTTGCTCCTGCGCGTGGACGGCCTAAAGGGAAATCGCCGGCGCGCCTTTATGCCCGCTAGAACTAAGCATTCTCCGTGTTCAGCGAAAAATGTGGGGCATGATCAGGGCAAAGTCGGGGGGCTCCCGCTAACGCTAGAGCTGCAGTTGGGAGGTAGTGATTGATCAAGAATTGGCGGCTGGCGCCGTCTGGATTCGCTTACTCGCTTGACACGGGACCAGCAGTCAAGACGTTACGGTGCCGGTGAGCAGGCGTTGGACAAGCCTCAATGAAAACGGGCACTCCCGACATCAACAATTTGCCACCCTGATTTCGACAAATATGTATGCCGCGTTCAAACGTGGGTGGGTGAGATTGTCAACAAGTGTTTCAGGGCTTGATTTTGTGTTTTTCTTCACAGCGTTCGTGCCACCGCCGGCAGAAGATGGGTTCGTTGCTGATCACGCAACAAATTAGAGAATGAAGAGGCCGCACTAAGACGTTACAGCATGGAAGGCGTACTCGCAGTACCTCTCTGGCTTGGGATTCCGGAGAATGAAAGGGCACCGGTTGGTGCCCTTTTTTTGTCCGAGGTCAGCGCGGGTTTATCCCGCTGCGTGACAATGTGCTGACTGCGCAATACCCGCCTGTGATTGCCGGTGCCGTCGCATACTCCAACCAAATGGTCTGCGTTGTGCGGGGTACAAACCCTAGCACTGGTGCGCCCCCCGGCAAAAAAATGCCCGGAACGCCTCGCCCACGCTGGAGTTTGGCATTTATGTCACGAATATTGTCTGGCTCCCAGTCCCCATGCGCCAAGCTGTCGGCAATCATCATCCGCCTGTCGCGCGGGCGGTCGCTTTCCGTCGTCGGGCCGGTGCCTTGGCCGCCGTCGGTTTCGCCTTCCGAACCTTTGCCGCTGCGCCATTCGCATTGACCACAGTGGGCGCCTTCGTGACCTTGGCGCGGGCCCCCGCTTGCTTGGCCCGTGCGGCCAGCGCGAGTTCGCGTACGCGCGCAATGTCTTCGTCGCTGAACACGCCGTTGACTCCCGAGATCGCCGCCAAGGTCATGCCGTGCTTCAGGCCCATCTGGTAAATCTCGCGCACCTTTTCCCATTCAATGGCGCGGCCGACGGTGAAGTTCTCGAAGCGTCCTTCCAGCGCCAGCACGATGGTCTCGGCGAGGCAGGCGTAGGCGACGTTTTTCGGCAGACCGATATTCTTCATTTTTACGTCGCCGGGCAACAGGATCTCGCCGGATTCAATCACCAGCACGTCGGGACGCTTGGCAACTTCCGACGCTGGCAGGTCAAGCGGGCGGGCGACGTCGGTGATCACGCAACCAGGCTTGACCTTCATGATATCGAGCACCTTCTTGCCCGCGCCCGAGGTGGCGGTGACGATCATGTCCATCGCGGCGATGTGGATGTCGGCCTTCGATGACAGCACGACCTTGGCATCGGGCGTTTCGTGCAGGATGGATTCCTTCAGCGCCAGCAGCTTGGCAGTCTCAGGCGAAACCAAAGTGACCTCGTCGGCCGCGCGTACCAGCAGCCGTGAGCACGCCGCACCGATGGCGCCGGTGGCGCCGACCACCATGGCCTTGAATTTCACGCGCGCCTTGCCCTTCGGCGGCGGCAACAGGCCCAGGCGCAGCAGCGCGTCGTGCGCCGCCCACAACGCGCCCGAAGCGCTGTAGCTGTTGCCGGTGGTGATCGGCAACGGCGCGCGCCGCGCCACCGTGACGCCGGCATCGCCCACCACCTTGGTGAAGGCGCCCAGGCCCATGATCTGCGCGCCCAGCCGCCTGGCCATGCGGGCGGCATCAAGCAGCCGGCGGTAGGTGAATTCGGGGCTGTGGCCCATGATCTCGCGCGGCGTGCCGCCCACGGAGATCAGCCAGCCTTCGGCCTCCACGCCGGTGGGAGAGCGGATGCCTTCAACCCTGGAATAGACAAACGGCGGCGCGTAGGCCATCAATTTCTCGATCGAATCCATCAGCAGCGGCGGTGATACCCGCGACAGCATCTCGATCGGTTTGATCTTCTTGAAATACTCCTGCGACAGCGGATGGATCACGAAGGCGAAGCGGTTGACCCGCTTGACACCGTTGGGATAGAGGATGCGCGGCTGCATCTGCAGGGACGTGATGATTTCGAGGTAGTCGTCGTCGAGGATTTCGTCGCTGTCCTTGGCGGTGGCAGCGAGGATCATCGCATCGAGCAGGTCAGGGCTGAGCACGTGCCCATCCATGGCAAGCGAGCCGTCAACCACCATGTGCACGCCCTTGTCCCCGAAGCGCGCCAAACGTTCGTCATTGACGGTGGACGTGATGATGGTTTTGCCGGCCAGGTCTTCGAGGTCGAAGTCGTCAAGCTCGTGCACCGGTGCGACCACCACGCTGGCCGATTGCATCGCCTTGCGCAGCACGAATCGCGTCCATTGCTTGAGCAGCGTTGTCGGGATCACTTGCGGCGGCGTCCAGTCGGAGACATAGTGCGCGCCGCTGGCGTACAGGGTCAACGCATCCAGCGACGTGAGCAACTTCGGCACGCATAGCTGCAGCAGCGGGTCGGCGAACTGCAGGTTTTCGGTGTACTCGGCCATTGACGTGGCCAGCCGGTGATTTGCCATGCCGGAGAAAAACAGTACCTTCGCATTGTCGAAGTAATGGGTGAGTTCGATCTGCGTGTGACGTACCGCCCATTCGAGGAAAATTTCGCCCAGCCGCGCCCCGCTGGTCACGGGCACATGGGTAGCAACCGCCTGTAGCCGCCCGCCATCCTTTTCCACCGCGCGCCCCGCGCCGATATGGCAGCTTTCCTTTACCAGGCCGAAACCGATCGCGTCGGCACGCTTGTTCCAATACCGGGCGAGCTTGACCGCCTCGGCCATGCTGCCATCTGTCCCGCGGCGGCGCACGCGCATTTCGACGCCGAGGAAGCGGGTTTTGAAGTCAAAATCCTGGGTTTTTGAACCAAGACTGATGCTGATCACATTCTTCATGGAGTTTTGGGGCCAAAGTAGAGACAGTTGAAGCCTAGATAATGGAGCAAAGTCAATATGCAGAATTTGATCAGTGACATAGTTCGTTCATTTGGTTTGCCGAAACTCAAGCAGGCGGCAGGGGTGGTGACACGCCGGCTGCCGATTCCGCAGCCGGTGCTGCTGGTCGGGCCTGGCGCCAGCGCTCGGCTGGGCGAGGCAATCGGCGATTTCGGACACCGCAAGGTGCTGATCGTGACCGACGCGATGGTATCCAAACTTGGCCTGATGAAGCCCCTGATGGAAGCGCTTACTGCCGGTGGCACGCCCTACGTGGTGTTTGACGCGATTACACCTGATGCGCCCATCCCCGTGGTCGAAGAAGGTATTGCGTTGTTCAAACGCAAGAAATGCGATGCGATTATCGCCTTTGGCGGCGGCTCCGTAATGGACGCGGCCAAAGCGATTGGCCTTTCCGCCGCGAACAACAAACACCCCCGTGAATTGGTCGGGTATTTCAAGGGCCGGCACGGGCCGGCGCCGATCTACGCCGTACCCACCACCGCCGGCACCGGTTCAGAGGTGACCGTGGCGGCAGTGATATCCGACCCCGAACATGCCACCAAACTGGTGATCGCCGATACCCGGCTCGTCCCCGACATGGCCGCACTCGATCCGTGCGTGATGACCGGCCTGCCGCCCGCGATCACCGCCGCCACCGGCATGGACGCGTTGACACACGCGGTCGAGGCCTACATAGGCGGCTGGTCCACCGCCTACACCGACCGCATGGCGCTCGCCGCCATTGGCATGATTTACAAATATCTGCCGATCGCCTACCGCGACGGCAGCAACCTGCGGGCACGCGAGAAGATGTCGCTGGCCGCCGCGTATGCGGGAATCGCTTTCACGCGCGCCAACGTCGGCAACGTGCACGCCATCGCCCACCAGCTCGGCGGCCGTTACCACACGCCACATGGACTGGCCAACGCCATCATGCTGCCGGCGGTGTTGCGATTTTCAGCACCCGATATCGCGGCCAAGCTGGCGGTGTTGGCCGTACGAACAGGCGTGGGCGAGGAAGGCGAGCGAGAAGACACGCTGGCGCGCAAGTTTCTCAAGTCAGTTGACGCCATGAATGCGGCGCTCGGTATTACCCGTCACTTGGAAGCGTTGCAGGAAACGGACATTCCCGAACTTGCCAAAGCAGCCTGCTGGGAAGCGGATTCCAACTACCCGGTGCCGCGGCGCATGACGCAGGAAGATTGCGAGGCGCTGCTGCGTGTCGTGCTACAGCCGAAGGCCGAGGCAAAGCGCGCAACGCGCAAGCCCTCGGCGCGTGCGAAGGTAACGCCCAGGAAGAAGGTGGTGGCGCCTCGGGTTGTTGCCGCCGCCCGTCGAAAGCCACGCGGCAAAGTCAACACCGGCGTCCGCAAGCAAGCGCAATGATTCGCGGTGATGCCTGACTTCGGGGCGCGTCCAGTTCGCAATCGAATCCGATGACTGAAAATGAATATTGAGTAACCAGCATTGGCCGTCGGGACTGCGGAATGATTGCAATTCGTCTGGGATTTTTTCTGGAATTCGCTGAAAGGCGCGGGTTCGCGAATGAACGTTTTTTGGAGCTAGAACTTCCGCTTTCGTTGGAAAAAAGCAGTCGTTTGTCATCGGAACGGTCGCCCTCCAGGAGGAATTGTGTTGCTAATATTCTCCATCGAACTTGCGAAAGTCCCGCCGTAGTCTGTCCGGCATTCCCAACAAACTCGACCTCTACCGTCACCGCTGCCGCCGAATGTCATCGACAAGTTCCAGCGCCCGCCGGGCATCCGAAATGCTCGCTCGCGGCGCGGCACCATTGAGCACCACATCGACGAAATGCGAAAACTGCCCGGCGTAGCCTGCGAGCACCAGCGAGTTGTTTCGATCCGCCGGAACGGTGAAGTTAGGCTCCCAGAATTCTTCGGGGCCTACTTCCGGGCGATAGTGGTAGCGCACTAGGTTATCCACCATCACGGAGTGGCCTTCACCGGTGATCTCGACGAATTCGTTGTGCTGTTGCCATGACTGGGTGTTGCCGAACTGCAGTCCGCCGACGGCGCCACTGGCAAAGCGTAGTGTTACCGCATAGCTCCATTGCCCTTCGCGAATGTCGGCACGCTCGATATGCATCGCAGTGACTTCACCCATGAAGTGGCGAGCAAGATCGATCAGGTGAATCGGATTGTCCACGAGGTAGCTGGCCTCATCGGCGTAGTAGCGGCCGCCGACCATGAACTTGCCGAAGAAGGATGTTGGCTGGCCGAATTCTGGCCGGCGCATTGCCGCTGCGGCCATGCCATACGCGGTGGCGAAACGTTTGTTGAAGCCCACCACCAGTGGCTTTCCGGCCTGCTGCGCGGCGTCTTCAAGAATTGCCGCATCCGCCGCGTTTTCGGCCGCCGGTTTCTCGCTCCACACTGGCAGCCCGCGCGCAAGGACGTCACTCAGTACGCGCCGATATGCGGCAGCCGGAACAGCCACGATGCAGGCATCGAGATTTGCGGCCTCGGCGTCGAGCATCTGCTCGTGGCCAATGTAGTGACGCACGTTCGGGTACGTGGGCGCGTCGTGGCGTGAGCAGGTCGCCGCCACGTCGATGGCGGCGAAGCGCAAGGCTGGCTGGATGATCGCGTTGCCGTGGCGGCCGGCACCGATCAGGCCAACGCGAATGCGTCCGGCTGCCCTACTTGCCGGACTCCCGGCAACCACTGCCATCGCTATCCCGCAGCCGCGATTTCGTTGGCGGCGGTGTCGGGTTGCCGATCGGGAACGGGTACAACGATGACCTTGATGCCGGCGGTGCGAAATACGTCGAGCTCGTCGGGGCGTGCGCCGTCATCGGTAATCAATACCGAAATGCGCTCAAGGTCGGCAACGATCATGGACGAGCGATTACGCAACTTGCGACTGTCGGCCATGATCACCAGGCGCTCGGCGCGTTGCAGCAGGCGACTTTCCGCCTGCGCGATCAAGGGATCGGTCTCCATGATGCCGAAGCGGCCGATACCATAGCATCCGGCGAACATGATGCCGGCGCGGAATCCGTCGATGGCATCGTTGTTGAAAGGACTGAGGATAATGTTCTGCTCGCGGAAAAGCGTGCCGCCTGGCAGCGTGATGCGATTTTTGCTGGTTTCGAGGAGCTTGGCTGCAATGGGAAAAGAGTTGGTCAGGATGTCGAGACTGGTATCGGCAAGAAATTCCACGAGCGCATAGGTGGTGGTGCCCCCCTGGATGATGATGCTCTCATCGCCCTCGATCAGTTTCACCGCCGCCGCGGCAATGGCCCGCTTTTCCGCGACGCAAAGTTCCTGGCTCATGGCGAACGGGACACCCACCAGGCGCGCCTCGTGGCGCGGGCGCACGGCTTCAGCGCCACCGCGGATGCGCCGCAATGTGCCCTGTTCGGCCATCGCGTTGATATCGCGTCGAATCGTCGCCTCAGAGGCATTGAGAAGCCCGGACAAGTCGCTCACGCTCACGATCGATCGATCATTGACGAGCTTGAGAATAATGGTATGCCGCTCTCGTTCCAGCATGGCTTCTCTCCGCTATTTCGTGCGGAGCATTATTGCACTAATTCAATCATTGACTTGTCTTAACGTCCACAAAAACAGCGGACGATTGATTGCAAATGATCGAACTTGACTGTTTATGGCTATTATTGCTATGTTGCGGTCTGCACATCGCTCGCCTAAAGAATCAAGTGAAGAAAAACCCATGGACGCCATGACTGCCCCAGTTGATAAAAATCTAGTGCTCGAAAACAAATGGGATGAGGCCAAAGCGTCGCAACTCACCGCACCGGAATTGTTGCGCTATCGCTCCAACCTGCTGGGATCGGACAAACGGATTACCAACTATGGCGGCGGCAATACCTCATCGAAAATTCCCATGATCGATCCGCTGACCCGGCAAGAAGTATCGGTCCTCTGGGTCAAGGGTTCCGGCGGCGATATCGGCACGATGGGTCTCGATGGATTTGCCACGTTGAACATGGACAAGCTGCGGTCGCTGCAGGCGCTCTACCGCGGCCAGGAATTCGAAGATGAAATGGTGGGGCTGTATCCCCACTGCACGCACGGATTGAATCCGCGCGCGACCAGTATTGATACACCGTTGCACGGTTTGCTGGATAAGGCGCACGTCGACCACATGCACCCGGATGCCGTCATCGCCATTGCCGCGTCCGCCGATAGCCGTGAACTGACCCGGCAGATTTACGGCGACAAGATTGGCTGGCTGCCCTGGGTGCGCCCGGGGTTTGAACTCGGCGTGCGTCTGCGCGATTTTTTACGCGATCATCCTGACGCCGATGGCGCCATTCTGGAGGCCCACGGCCTGTTTACGTGGGGTGATACGCAACGCGCGTGTTACGAAAACACCGTCGGCACCATCAATCAGGCCATCGCTTGGCTCGCGACGCAGCAAGGCGAAAAGCATCCATTTGGCGAGATCACAGCAGCGCCGCTGCCGGCGGACAGGCGGCGTGAAATTGCGGCCGCAGTGATGCCGCAAATTCGCGGCCTGATTTCGACTGCCACACCGAAGGTCGGCCATTTCGACGACAGCCCGGAGGTCCTTGAGTTCGTCTGCCGGACGGCGCTTCGACCACTCGCTGCGCTCGGCACGTCCTGCCCGGATCACTTTCTGCGCACCAAAATTCGTCCGCTGGTTCTGGAATTCAATCCCGCCACAGAATCCGCGACCGACGTGATTCCGCGCATCGCGGATGCCGTGAAAGCGTACCGGGCCGACTATCAGGCCTACTACGATCGCTGCAAACGCGCCGATTCGCCACCGATGCGCGATCCCAATGCCGTGGTCTACCTGATCCCCGGCGTGGGCATGATGACCTTCGCCGCGGACAAGGCGACGGCGCGTATCTCGGCAGAGTTCTATATCAATGCCATCAACGTCATGCGCGACGCTTCGCGGGTGTCCACCTATCGCGGCCTGCCCGAGCAGGAGGCCTTTGATATCGAATATTGGTTGCTTGAGGAAGCCAAGCTGCAACGCATGCCAAAACCCAAGGCGCTGGCCGGACGAATCGCGCTTATCACCGGTGCCGCGGGCGGCATCGGTCTGGCGACGGCAAGGCGGCTGATGGATGAAGGTGCCTGTGTGGTGCTCTGCGATATCGATGCGGAGGCCCTGCTTGTCGCCCGCAATAGTCTTCGCGCGAGCCACGGCCGGGACAATGTTGCCTCGGTGGCGATGGATGTGACCGACGAAGAATCCGTTATCCGCGCATTCCGCGATTCGGCCTGGATGTTCGGGGGTATCGATGCCTGCGTGTCCAATGCCGGCATTGCGACGGCGTCACCCATCGAGGACACAACACTGGAACTGTGGCAACGCAATATGGAAGTCCTTTCCACCGGATATTTCCTGGTGAGCCGTGAGGCAGTGCGGGTACTGAAAGCGCAGGGCATGGGCGGGGCGCTGGTTTTCGTCGGCTCGAAAAACGCCCTGGCCGCATCGCCCGGCGCTGCTGCGTATTGCACGGCGAAAGCATCCGAACTGCACCTGGCGCGTTGCCTGGCGCTTGAAGGCGCCCCCATGGGCATCAGGGTCAACGTGGTAAATCCCGACGCCGTGCTGCGCGGTTCACGCATCTGGCAGGGCGAGTGGGCGGACCAGCGGGCACAGCAATACAATACGACGACGGATGATCTGGAAGCGATCTACCGGGAACGAAGCCTGCTCAAGCGCAGCGTATTTCCCGAAGACGTCGCCGAAGCCATCGCCTTTTTCATCTCGCCGCGATCCGCAAAATCAACCGGCAATATTATTAATGTCGACGCCGGACACGCCGCCGCCTTCACACGCTAAGGCGCCTAGCCGTCACCCACTAGCCGCCAAGGAACACGCATGATCGCCATGGATTTCGTCGCGGAACACAACGCCGCCCGCGCGGCCGATCACGCCAGCGACTACGACGCTCTGGCCCGCCAACTTGCGCGTCGCGGTATTGATATCGAGCGCATCGCCGAAGGTGTTGCACGTTTTCGTGTGGCGCTGCCGTCGTGGGCAGTCGGCACCGGCGGCACGCGATTCGCGCGCTACCCCGGCCCGGGTGAACCGCGCGACGTTTTCGACAAACTCGACGATTGCGCGATGATCCATCGCCTGACGGGCGCGACCAATGAAGTCTCGCTGCATTTTCCATGGGACACGCCGGCAGACCCAGCTGCGCTGCGCGCGCGCGCCAGCCAATTGGGACTGGGATTTTCCGCCGTCAATTCGAACACCTTTCAGGATCAGCCCGGACAGGAACAGTCCTACAAGTTCGGCAGCCTGTGTCACACCGACGCTGCGGTGCGCGCGCAGGCTATCGCACACAATCTCGATTGCATCCGCATCGGCGAGGCACTCGGTTCGCACGCGTTGACTGTCTGGATCGGCGATGGCGCCAACTTTCCCGGCCAGCAACACACCGTCCGCGCCTTTGAGCGCTACCTGGCGTCAGCCGCGGAGATTTACGCCGCGCTGCCCAGTGACTGGACGATGTTGATCGAACACAAGATGTACGAGCCCGCCTTCTATGCCACGGTGATTCAGGATTGGGGCAGCTCGCTGATGGCCGCGCAGGCGCTGGGACCCCAGGCACGATGCCTGGTGGATCTGGGCCACCATGCGCCGAATGTGAATATCGAAATGATCGTCGCGCGCCTCATCCATGCCGGTCGCCTCGGCGGTTTCCATTTCAATGATTCGCGTTATGGTGATGACGATCTCGATACCGGCTCGATCAATCCCTACCGCCTGTTTCTGGTCTTCAACGAATTGATTGATGCGGAATGGCGTGGTGCGGCCAATCCCGGGCTGGCCCACATGCTCGACCAGTCGCACAACATTACCGACCCGATCGAGAGCCTGATCTCAAGCACCATCGAGCTACAGCGTGCGCAAGCGCAGGCATTGCTGGTGGATCGTGCGGCCCTTGCTGCGCTTCAGTAGGGCAATGACGCGCTGATGGCATCGCAAACATTGAAAGCCGCCTTCATTACCGATGTCTCGCCCATTCTGGCGCGTGCGCGTGAAATGAACGGCGCGGCCCTCGATCCCCTTGCTGCGTACCGTGCCAGTGGCTATCGTGCGGCATGCGCCGCCGCGCGACCCGCAAGGAAGGGTGGCGGCGGCGGTATCGTCTGATCATCTCGAACGATTGGCGCAAATGCCGGCCATGCACCCACTCCGTGACCCAATCGAATTATGAAAATGAATGCGATCCGTGGCCAGCACCGTGCATGACCTCATTGCGGTTCTGGATGTCGGTAAAACCAATGCCAAACTCAGCCTGGTGGATGCCGCCACCGGGTTGCCTATCCACGTCGTGCAACGGGCCAACTCGCCGACAGAATCGCTGTCGATGCGTCAGCTTGATGTCGCCGGGATGGAGCACTGGTTCCTGGGTCAACTGCGCGACTGTCCCGGGCGTGAGCGCATCACCGCGCTGGTGCCGGTCGCGCATGGCGCCGCGTGTGTGCTGGTCGATGACCACGGCCATGTAATCGCCGCACCTGATTACGAGGACACTTGCTTCCGCAGAACCGCCAGCGAATATGAACGTGAGCGCGCGCCGTTCGCCGAGACCCTGTCGCCGCGATTGCCTGACGGCCTGAATCTCGGCGCGCAGTTGTATTTCCTGGAAACTCGCCACCCGCAAGTCTTCGCCCGCGCCGCGCGAATTTTTCCACTGCCGCAATATTGGGCATGGCGCTTCAGCGGCGTGTCGGCATCCGAAGTCAGTTCGCTCGGGGCACATTCGGATTTGTGGTGTCCTGTTCGCAATGAATTTTCCTCGCTGGCGCGCCGTCGCGGTTGGGACAAGTTGTTTCCGCCATTGCAGCCCGCCACGGCCACGCTCGGTTTGATCGACGATCGCATCGCCGCGCTCACCGGTCTTTCCGCTGATTGCCGGGTGTTTTGTGGCGTCCACGATTCCAACGCGTCGTGGCTTGCCCACCTGCGTGATGTCCGGAATGGTGCGGCGCTGACGGTGATTTCCAGTGGCACGTGGATCATCGCCATGACGAGCAACGGCGATCTCTCCCGGTTGCGTGAAGATCGCGACATGCTGGCAAATGTGAATGTTTTTTCGTCGCCTGTGGCGACGGCGCGCTTCATGGGCGGGCGCGAATACGCGGCGATCGCCGGGCCTGAAAATGCCACTCCGTCCCTCACCGATTTGGAACGCGTGATCGCCGCCAGAGTCATGGCGCTACCCAGCTTCGCCGAGGCCGGCGGGCCATTTCCGGGACGGGTGGGCCGTATCGTTGCGGAGGCGAAACTCTCCCCCGGCGAACGCGCAGCCCTCGCCAGCCTGTATGTCGCGCTGGTCACCGATGTCGTGCTGGATCTGCTGGGCGAATCGGATGCGATCGTCATCGACGGGCCGTTCGCTGGCAATCCGCTGTATGCCGGCATCCTCAAGGCATTCAGGCCGGGTGCGAACATATCCATCAGCAATCTTGCCTCCGGGGCCGCGGCAGGGGCGTTGGCGCTGGTGCTCGGCGAATCGACGCCGGCGGCATCCGTCGCGGTTCATGCGGTAACTGCGTTGCCCGTCGCGGGACTGATTGAGTATCGGGATGCGTGGCGGGCTCTCGTCGAGCGTTGACGGAGATTGCGAGCAAATATGATCAAAACGATCGGTTGTTGCGCTTCCATAAATCCTGTCATCCCGGCGCAGGCCCATAAGCGCTAACTTAATCCGTTTTCAAATTAATAATGTTGTCATCCTGAGCGAAGCGAAGGATCTCGTGGCGACCAGATCCTTCGCTTCGCTCAGGATGACAATGTTTTCCTTGGACGGAAAATGAACTAAGTTAGCGCTTAAAGGCGCAGGCCGGGATCCAAGTTTTGTAAGCATATGATGCATTGACAAAAATTGGGCCAAGCCACTGCATTGGCTCGGCGTTCTCCGGGCGCAGAGCATGCTCTGCGAATTCCCCGCCTCACCCCCAGACTAAATCCGGGGCGACAGAAATTCAGTTTTGAGAAGTCCTCGTTGGGGAACTTCTACCCCCCCCTTGCCAAGTCTTCCGGCCAAGGTGACATGAGGGGGAAGGAATGAAAGAGCGGACCGGTACTTGTTCATAGCCGAGCAGCGCGAAGCGAAGCTGGCCAAAAAAATTCATCAACAACGATGAAGGCGAGAATATGGAGGTTTCGAGAAGTTCCCGCGCAACCTCAAGGACTGGCGGGCATCCCAGGCCAAAATGCCGCCGTTAGCCGCAACAGTACTAGAGTTTCCCCGTCACACCCACTAGTGTCCCAACGTTTGGCGCGCGAGACTTGTTAACCCGATGATTTTTCATGTGAAAGGTCGTATTTTGAGTGTTGTCGATTTGAAATTCGTTTGCAGACTCGCCCATCTATTGGAGCGTTTCCTCGCCAGTGAACGCCGTACTCGCAGGTTAATTCGCTTTTATTTTGTTCAAACGTTGGGACACTAGTGCGTCAAACCCGCAAATTTCACCACGTCAGTAATGTGCATTGGAAACGACTTCAGCTCATGATCCCCGCCCTCAATCACAATCTGCTTCGCCCCCGCGCAGTACGCAATCGTCCGCCGATGATCGAGTAATTCATCCCCCATTTCCACCATCAACAAATACCGCTCCGGCCGCGTAATTGCTGGTACAAACAACGCCTTCAAATCGGCAACGTGTGACGCATCAAAGGCAAATTTCTCACCGGTGTACAGATTGGTTTGCTCACCGAGGTGCTTCGCCAATGTTTCAAACGGTCGAATCGACGGATTCAATAACACCGCGCGGCACCCCAGTTTTTCTGCAAGCACCACCGCATAAAATCCGCCCAACGATGAACCAACGACCGTCAAATCCCCGGATGCAATGCCGTGACATGCCGATTCCAGTTGCGCGACCGCAAGCGCCGGACGAAAACTCAGATCCGGCGCGAGGAAGTGGATACCGGGAGGATGCGTACGCAGGTACTCACTAAGCTGCGTCGCCTTGCGCGACTTCGACGAACTCCGGAAGCCGTGTGCATAGACAATGGTTTGAGTCACCCGCGATCACCTAAAGGCCAGTGGTTCGGCCAATCAGCGGATAGTACGGATCGTTGTAACCCGGCGTCGATGGATGTCCCGGCTTCACCAGCGAATCCACCAGCGTTTCATCGTCACCGGTAATCAGAACATCCAGCGCGCCAAAATAGTCCTGCCATTGTTCAAACGTACGCGGCCCGGCGATCACCGCGCTCACGGCTTTATTGGCCAGCACCCAGGCTGTGGCGAAATGCGCCAGCGAACGGCCCGTCTTCGCGCAATGCTCTTTCAGCGCATGTGCAATCACCAGCGATTCTTCGCGGAATTCGGTTTCCATGATGCGTTTGTCGCCACGCCCGGCGCGGGTGCCCTCGGCGGGCTTACTGCCGGGTGCATACTTGCCAGAGAGCACGCCGCGCGCAATCGGGCTGTACGGCACCACGCCAATGCCGTAATGCGCGCAAGCTGGCAGCACTTCCACTTCAGGTTGGCGATTAAGCAGGTTGTAATACGGCTGGCACACCACCGGACCGGGCATGTTTATCTCTCGTGCCACGCGCACAGCTTCCGCAATCCGCCAGCCGCGAAAATTCGATACGCCCCAGTAGCGAATCTTGCCCGCCCGCAATAGCGCATCAATCGCGCGCAGCGGTTCTTCCAGGTCCATGCCATTGATGTCGCGGTGCATGTAATAGATGTCGATGTAGTTGGTACCCAGGCGCTGCAGGCTCGCCTCGCATTCGCGCATCATCCACGTTCGCGAATAGTGCGATTCGTTCGGCACACTCGACATCTTGTTGCCGATCTTGGTGGCGAGAATCCACTGGTGGCGCGCGCCCTTTAGGAGTTCACCTACCATCATTTCTGATTTGCCGGTTGAATAGACATCGGCGGTATCGATGAAGTTGACGCCGTTTTCACGGGCGTGTGCGACGATGCGCCGCGCTTCAGTGATTTCCGTCTGATCGGCGAACATCATCGCACCCAGACAGAGTCGGGAGACTTTCAACGGGCTTTTGCCAAGAGGGTGATATTGCATTCGGGATCTCGCGAAACAAAGGGTGGACGCAGCGAAGGTACCGACAGGGTAATGGATTCTTCACATTGGGAACAGTTTCCCCGCTCGCAATACTCGCTTACATCTTATTTGGTGTTGGTCCTACATCCGACATGCCAGGGTGCGCGTTAACCTGTTGTAGCACCATTCAACTACTGGAGAATCATATGTGGACTCGCAAATTGCTTTTGAGCGCTATCGTGGCGTCAACCTTTACCGCCGTCGCGCCCACCGCGCAAGCCCGGGTGGACGTGCTAATCAATGTTCCGCCACCGGCGATGCGCCATGAAGTAATGCCTGCGCCACGCGCGGGTTACATCTGGGCGCCCGGCTACTGGAACTGGCAAAGCAACCGCCATGTCTGGTCACGGGGCCATTGGGAACGTGAACGGGTCGGCTATTACTATCATCCCAATCGCTGGACGGAACGCGACGGCCGCTGGGTCAATGAGCGCAGCCGCTGGGATCGCAACCGCCCGATGGGCGACCGTGACCGTGATGGCGTGCCGAATCGCGCCGATCGTGATCGCGATGGCGATGGCGTCCCGAACCGGGTAGATCGTGCACCGGATAACCCGCGTCGCCGATAAACAGCTTCAACCGCTAAAGCACCTCGTCTACTGACGACGTGCTTGCGTGTCAACTAGAGCGAATGGCTGAACCCTTCGGGTATTCGGTCGTTCGCTTTTTTTTCGTCGCCATCAACCACGTGTTCACCACTTGCAGCCTTTTTCCGAAACGCTGTCCCACAACAGTGGCACGACTGCCGCGAGACCCATGCCGGAATAGGCGTCGCGGCAATCTGGACGTTTTAGCGCTTTATCGAATGCCTGTTGTTCCTTGGTTCTGCTGTCTTCCTTCGGCCTGACGTTAAACGGTAACAGCGTACGCGGACCCGACCCTTCGCGGGCGAGTTCGCGGGCTCGCTGACGAACTGCATCGAGGTCGATGCGTGGCGCATTGCCGGCAGCCGACGGCGTCGGCACGCGCGGTATCGTTGCCGCACCGGCAGCGGCATCGACGACTGCCGTGCCCGCGTCGTCCGGCGCGCCCGGTGCGACACGCGACGCGGATGGCAATACAGACGGCGGCGACGTGTGAATTGGGGTCGATGGCGTCATCGGCGGCGGCGCGGCGCCCACAGGTTCTGCGATTCGATCGGCGGCCTCGGGCACCGGTTGTGCGATCCGCGGCACCTGCGCGGCTGGCGCGATAGTCTCGATCGGCGCGGCTGGTGTGACCGGTGGCAGACGCGGCAGCAATTCGGTCGGGCGCACCACTTCTCGTTCAACCTGCGACGGCGTCAGCGGCGCGAGCGGTACCATCCGCGGCAATTCAATCGGCGGCGGCACCGCTTCAGGCTCGATGCGCGGCGACACAAAAGTCTTCAGCCGTGGTGCCTCGCCCGGCGCCCGGGTCTCGCGCTCGGCGCGCGCGGGTGGGGCTAACGGGGTCAACGGAATGAGGCGCGGAATCAACTCAGTGGGCAAGGCAACATCGCGCTCGACGGTCGGCGGATCGATCGCCTTTGGCGGCGCGATGGCATTGAGCCTTGGCAGCGAGGGCAACGATGACGGCAGATGGGCCGCGGCAGGCTCGGGCTCCGATCGCATCGGTGCATCCGGAATTACCACCGGCACGACGACAGGTACGGCAGGCACGACAAAGTTTGTCACCGGCTTGTCGACTTCTGTCGCAATCACCGGCGGCATGACGGGTGCGGGAGGTCTCTCTTCAGATGTTGTCATGGCAGGGGACGGGGGCGCAACAACTGCGTCGGGTGCCGCGTTGCTCAGTGGCGGCGTGACAGGTGCGTCCGGCGCTGCCGGGATGCGCCGTTTCGGACTGCCTGGCGACGTGGCAACGCGGCGCGGCGGTGCGTCTGCATCACGATCAACAGGCGCCTGGAAGGTCACGCTCAGTGGCCCACTACGCTCACCGCGAGGTTCACCGCTACGCGTGCCACCACCGGTAGTGTCGCCGAACAGCGCAACGGCCAGGATGTGCAGCAGGATCGACAGCCAAACCCACTGCTTGACCGACGGTGGCGGCGAGGTCTTCAAGCCGATGCGACGGGCGGCGACGTTTGCGGGCACCGCGGCATGATGCGGCGGCATGATCTCGGGACCATCGGCTGCGATTCGCACGCGCCAGCCCGGGGCCAGCGCCAGGAAAGGAATGATCTGCGGGCAGCGGTCAATCAAATTCGCGACGGGCAGGGTTTGAAAGAATCCCGGCGTTCGCGAGCGACCGCCGCCTTCCCCTCCCCAGATATACCAGCCGCAGGCACCGCGCTCCGGCGACACGCGGCGCGCATTCAGCGGCGGTTGTCCCAGTGTATTAATGGCGACGGCGACTTCGTCCAACGGTGTTGGGGGCACGAAGGCCGATCCGTACGTAGTACAGATTTCCCGCGGCGTATGGTTCTCGGTCCAGGCGGCGGGCGCAATTTCACCCCGAGTGGATTCCCCCGGTTCTGGAATGGCATCAATTTGTCCGCCAGGACTCATGGGGATGGGATTGGCAATCGGTCGCGAAAATTCGCTCGACTGAATGCTACTACCTGTAGGCGCGCTTCGCTACTCGCGTTGGCATGGACAGGTATTGAAGACAAGAACTACGGAAACCACAGAAGACACGGAGGTAAGACAAAAGCGACTTGGTCTTCTCCGCGTCTTCGCCTTTGCAACGCTTGATTTGCGCGACGAATTTGTTGGACTGGCTAGCGCGTCCGCAGCCGCACCGGCAAAGGCATTTCGGTCAGGCGGCGCGTGATCCAGCCCTTGAGCGGCGGGATGCGATCAGCCACCCGCAGCAAGCCGCGCCGCACCACTCTTGCCGGCAGACGATCGTCGGTGTAGAGCTTTACCAACGCGTTGGTGCCGAGGAATATCGAAAACGTCGCGCGCCGATGGGTGCGCTCATAGCGCCGCAAAACCGTGTCGGACCCAATATCCTCGCCGGCGCGTCGTGCCTTGCTGATTTCCTGCACCAGTGATTCAACACCGTAGAGTCCGAAATTGTAGCCGTGCGCCGTGACCGGGTGCATGCCCACCGCCGCATCGCCCAGCAAGGCGAATCGTGGCGCGTAAAAGTGCCGCGCATAAACCGCCACCAAGGGATAGCTGTGCCGCTCGCCTGTCAGCTGCATCGTGCCGAGGCGATGCTCGAATTGTTGCGCGACCCACTGATTGAATTCGGCCACCGGAGAATTGGCAATCTCGGCCGCACGATCGGCAGACAGCGTGATCACCACCGAGCATTGGTTGCCGTTCAGCGGCAACACCGCCAGCGTGCCGCCGAGCAGGAAACATTCGTACGCGACGCCCTCGTTGGGACGCTCGTGGGTCATGCGGGCAACGATAACGACGCGCGCAAAGTCATGCATGTGCGCGGGAATGCCCATGCGCCGGCGCGATTCGGAGAAGCGGCTGTCAGCCGCAATGGTCAGTGCCGCCGAAAGCGTGCGGCCATCGGCGAGTGTCACTTCACTGCACGACCCGGCCGTGTGGATGCCGGTCACGTTGGCGTTATCGATAATTTCCACGGCCGGACCTGGCAAATCTTTTACGGCCTCATACGCCGCGCGGCGCAACAGGTGATTGCCGGCCAGAAAACCCAGCGCGGATTTTCCCGATTTGTTGGCGTCAAATTGCAGGAAGTGTGGCGACGTGCCGTGCAGCACGCGCGCCGTGCGGATCTCGGCAATTTCTGCCGCCGGCAGGCGTTCCCAAATACCAAGTGTTTGCAAGATCGCTTGCGAGCGATGCGTCAGTGCGATGTCGCGACCATCGGGTGGCGGGTCAGCCAGCACGGAGGCGGGCAATTTTTCCAGCACGGTGACATCGAGGCCCTCGCGGGACAAGGCGCTGGCCAGCGCCAGACCCGAGGGGCCGGCACCGATAATAAGAATGTCGCGATGGGTTGACATATATACCTCCGAAATTAGCATCTATCTTAGGCAACCGTCCCGACCCGTATTTGACGTACATCAATCCCGGGACACTATTGCGCATCTGCCAGCGTGGAAGTATGACGTAAACTTTGCCGATGTTGCTGCCCTTCCTGCACGAACGCATCGCCGTCATCGATCTCGAAACCACCGGCACCGCCGCGACCAGCGACGGCATCACCGAGATCGGCATCGTGCGCATTGAACGCGGCGAAGTCGTCGAGGAATGGTCCTCGCTGGTCAATCCGGAAACCACCATCCCGCCGGAAATCCAGGCGCTGACCGGTATTACCGACGCCATGGTGCGCGATGCGCCGGTGTTTTCTCAATTGGCGGATGAGGTGCTCTCGCGGCTCAACGGGCATTTGTTCGTCGCTCACAACGCGCGTTTCGATTACGGGTTCATCAAGAATGCCTTTCGCCGCCTGGGCGTGCCGTTCACAGCCGAGGTGTTGTGCACCGTGCGACTATCGCGAAAGCTTTATCCGCAATATGCGCAACATAATCTCGATACATTGATCTCGCGCCACAGTCTTTCCACTGAAGGACGGCACCGTGCCCTCGGCGATGCGCGGCTCGCTTGGCAATTCATGCTGACCGCCGCGCGCGAACATCCGGCGGAAGACGTGATGGCCGCGACCAAATCACTGCTGAAGATGCCGAGCCTGCCCCCGCAACTCGATGCGGATGCATTGAAGGCGCTGCCGGATGGCCCCGGCGTGTATGTGTTCTACGGCATCAACGATTTGCCGATCTACATCGGCAAAAGCGTCAACCTGCGCGACCGCGTGCGGTCGCATTTTTCCAGTGACCACCGCAATTCCAACGACGTGCGCCTTTCCATGGAAATTCGCCGTATCGAACACGAGGAAACGGCAGGCGAACTCGGCGCGCTGCTGCGTGAATCGCAATTAATCAAGTCCTCCAAGCCGCTCAGGAACCTGCGGCTGCGGCGCAACGCGCAAATGGTGTTTATCAAGCTCACCGATTTGGGCGCGCCGCTGGAGATCATCAAGCTTGAAGACGCGGACCTAGAAAATGCAACGGGATTATTCGGCCCTTTTCCGGCCAAACCGCGCGCGAAGGAAATGCTCACGCGGCTCGCGGCCGAAAATGGCCTTTGCTGGATAGCCATCGGCACACAGTCCATTGATGGCCCATGTTTCGCGCGGCAAATCAAGCGCTGCCACGGCTTCTGCGTAGGCGTGGAGACGATGGCCGCGCATAACGCGCGGCTGGCCACAGCGTTGGCGGAATTCGCCTTTCCCGCCTGGCCGTTCGACGGTCCGATTGCCGTTCGTGAGACTCACCCCGACCACGGCTGGCAACGCGCGCACGTGTTTCATCGCTGGCGGTATTACGGCAGCGCAAAGACCGAGGCGGAAATGCACGAATTGGCCGAGATCCGCAGCGAAGTGGAATTCGATGCGGATATATTTCGGCTGATCGTGAAGCGCTTGGCGCAGGGTGGGGAAGGGATTGTGCGGCTGAAGAGCGCGACGCGCGGCGACACTTGAGAGCGGTCTTTCCGGCCGCAAAGATGAATCCCCTTGTTTTGTTAAAACTCAAGCACTGACGCGGCTTCCATCGCATAAATGTCTGGAGAGACGCATCTGCGCTTGAGTTTGTACGGCACAGCAGTCAGGACAATGCCAACTCCGCCACCTGCCTCGCCCCCTTGCGCTCACGAAGCTTTTCATACCAGCGCTCCACATGCGGGTGCGTTTCGCGCGCTATTGGTAGTTTGTACCAGCGATCAACCGAGCAGCCCAGCGGAATATCGCCCATGGTGAACGATGGCCCCGCAAGAAAATTTCTGGTGGCCAGGTGCGCATCCAGCAACGCCAATTTTTTCTCGCCGGTTACGCGAGCGGTTTCGATGACGGCGGCATCGCGCTTCTCGGGCGCCGTGCGAATCAGTTGCCAGAACGCTGGACCAATTGCCGGGTTGAATGTTGTTGCCTGCCAATCCATCCAGCGGTCGGCGTCCGCGCGTATCCGGATGTCTGCGGGCCAGAGTGATCCCTCGCCGTATCGCGATGCAAGGTAGCGGACAATCGCGTTGGATTCCCAGAGAATGAAGCCATCGTCCTCGATCATTGGCACCAGGCCGTTCGGATTCTTTGCCAGATACGCGGGCGTGTCGACCAGGCCAAAGTCGCGTCCGGCATTGACACGCTCATAGGCGAACCCGAGTTCGTCGGCACACCACACTACTTTCTGTACGTTGACGGAGGTGAGGCGACCCCATATTTTCAGCATGGCAAATTTCTTTCGTCGTAACGATTTGATCGTTGGATTATCGCCGGTCGTGTTGTCTACCGGCATTTACCTCAAACGCCCCCCACGCGCATGCGTCTTACAAATTCTTTGGCACGGTCGAGACGAGTACACCGCTCGCCAGCACCCCATATGCTATCCACAGCATGACCAATCCATAAATGGCGCGCGGCAGCCACTCCGCGATCTGTTGGAAATCGTCATTGATCGATTCGGTTTCCATTGCGGTGTGACGCATCAGCATTTCCGGTAGCGTGCCACTGGCTTCGGCGGTCTTCACAAATTCAATCAAGCGATTGCCATTTGTGTCGCTGTCGAGGTAGCGTAGACCTGCCATCGCGCCGGCCAGCGTGGCGCCTTTCTCAATGCGCGGCATGATCTTCGCAAACTCGCGCCTGATCGCGCCGATCTCCAGCGTGTCCAGTGCCGTCGGCAAGGCGTCAAGCATTGAGATGCCCGCCTCCAGCATCAGTGCCAGACTTTCAACGAAGTCCCGCACATTGCGGCGCACGATCATGCGGCCGATCCACGGGATACGAAACAGCAGAGTTTCCCGCGATGCGGCGAGGGAAGCCTCGAGCAGCTGCGTCCACAGCCAGCGCCCGGCGTAGAACATTGCCACCAGCACAATGAGCGGACGCAGGACCTGCAGCATGAAGCCCCCCATCCCGATCGAGCCGCCGATCAGCGCGGGCAGAGGATCAATGAACAGTGCTGCCAGCAACACAAATGCGGGCATCAGAAGACGCGATTTCAGCGTCGCGATGTGCATCGCGCGCTGCGTGTACAGATCAGCCAGCCGGCGATACATGCCACCCGGGCTGCCTGCCGTGAACGCGGCATGAATCAGTCGCGCATCGAGCCGGTTGAACAAGCCACTTTTTTCACCCGCCTCGGCTGGCGCCATTCCACGCGACGTCAGCTTTTTCATTGCCTCCACCCGCAATTTTGCAGGTGCCGCGATATCCAGCAACGCGAACGCCCTGTCGAACGGCAGGCCAGCAATTTCCATTTGCGCGAGCTGCGTATACAGCTCGGCGCGAAGCCGGCAGGTGAGGGGCGGGTGTGCCAACGGCGACATGAAGGCGAGCTGCGCCTATTGCTGGGGCGGCCCGGCGGGCTTTCTCTTGCGGCGCCGGCGAAAAGCGTTTGCCCGACCCTTCGTCGGGGGAGCGGCTGCTGAGAGCGGGTTTTCATTCGCCGCCACCTGCCGTGCGGCCAACGGCATTACGGCATGTTCCAGGCCAACGCGCTCATACTCGGCAATCACCTGCGCGCCCACCAGCAACAGTGTGGCGGCGATCTCGAAACTAAGCAGCACCACGATCGCCGTGGTGAGCGAGCCGTACACCACGCTCACCTGGGAGAGAGTAGTGAAGTACCACACCAGGGCATGGCGGATGACCTCCCACAGGAGTCCTGCCGTCGCGCCGCCTATCAGCGCGTGACGCGCCGAGATCCGCCCCACCGGCATGAAATAGTAAATCGATGAAATCAGCAGGATTTCGACGCCGACGCCGATGACATATAGTGTGCCGCGCGACAGTCCGCTAAGCGACCAGCTATCGCCAAAGACTTGCAGATTTTCCCGGCCGATTGCCAGCAGGTTGGGCATAACGAAGGTGCCCGCAAACAGCGCCAGCGCAATAAACGCGATATAGCCAAACGGTAGCGCCAGCGAGACCAGGAAATGCCGCTTATGCACCTTCACGCGATGCAGGAAGATAACCGAGATGGCACTCTCCAGTACCGAGAATGCGAGCGAACTGAAGACCAGCATCGTCCCCAGCAACACCCAGCCCATGACGGTTCGGTGTTCCAGAAACGCGGCGAGCTCCTGCACAACCGCTTGCGATTGACCGGGCGCGACCCATTCCAACGCACGACGCAGGGTGTCAAACAAGATGACTTGGTCGACAACTTGTGACAGACCCATCACGATCAGGATCAACAGTGGCACGATGGACAACAGTGTGTAGTAGGCGACGGCACCGGCCAGCAGCAAACCCTGATTGGCGCGAAATGCCCTCATCACCTGCAAAGCGAATGCCGCAGGGTGTTTGATAATCTGTTTGGCTTCCTGGGTCACAAACGGGATCGGCGCGATTGCAGGCATGCTCATCCAATGGTTCTGGTGCAAACCATAGTATCGCTTGCAAGGGTTTGGTGCATGCGGCGGTTGCTGCCGGGCCGTTCGTGGTTGTTCTTTACACGCGGGTTGCGGGGGCGGCGCGAATCTGCATGCTTGCAGCCGTGGACACGACGATCGCCCAAAACCCGGCCGATTAGCAATCACTCAGCATTTGATTGAAAATGATCTAACTTGACTAATCACGTGAATGATCTAGGCACTTCAGGGCCTAGGCTGGCTATTCTCGTCGGTGAAGACAGCTGACGCTCAGCGCAGCCGAAATCGAGGCGAACCCACATTGTCAGCCCGGGGATTGCTATTCAAGGGATGATTCAGAGTAAAGATCAGTGAGAGGTTTGCTCTTTGTCTCCATCACTTGAATCAGCCTTCGTTGTTTCGGACGCCGTCGTGACCGCGAAAAGACGCAAGTCGCTCGAAACTTATCGATATTGTTGATTAATGATTGAAGTGATGGTAGCCTTTTGTGGTAGCAGCCACCCGGCGGGCAGCGGGTTTGGCCGACACCCGTTGTATCCGACACAATAAGAATGCGCTGGAGGTTGGCTTCCGTGAAGAACAGTTTCCCGGTGACGTTACATGCGAGTTTCCTTAATACCCTATCGCGCGCTCATTTTGGCGCGCGCGCGAGGTTATTGCGTTTCGGCAACATAAATGGCCTGACCAGGATTGGGTGAATGAAGTGATTCAAGAATGCCGCGCAGACGAGCACGCGACGGCCTTACAAAATTAATACAACGAGGAGAAATAGATGAAGGTAACGACGAAACAACGCAACATGGGGTATTCGCTTCTCGCACTCGCTGTCGCAAGCACACTTGGAACGGCATTTGCACAGCAGTCCGGCACCGCGGCGGCAAAGTCCGATGATCCCGCCGTGCTCGATACCGTTACCGTGACCGCGCAAAAGCGCGCCCAGTCGCTCCAGGATGTGCCGATTTCCATGACGGTGATCGGTGAAGAGGCGCTCGAAAAATCGCGGATCAAAACGCTGTTTGATCTGAACCAATCGGTGCCGAATTTCGAGGCCGCTCCGCTGCCGGGCACACCTCAAATCAGCGTGCGCGGCGTCGGCGGCGGCGGCCGCAATATCGGCTTTGACACGCGCGTGGGCGTTTATCTGGACGGCATTTATCTTGGCCAGGCGCAAGCCATCAACCAGCCGCTTTTCGATATCGAGCAGGTCGAAGTGCTGCGCGGACCGCAGGGCCATCTGTTTGGCCGAAACACCGTGGCCGGCGCCGTCAACATCACTTCCCGCGCGCCTACGAAAGATTTCGAAGGCTCGTTGCGTGCGGTCGTAGGCAATTACGGCGCAGCGGAAGGTTATGCCACATTTTCCGGCGCGGTTGCCGACAAGGTGCTTGGCAAGTTTTCGATTGCCACCGAGAAACGGGATGGATACTCGACCAATCTCTTTAATGGGCAAAAGCTCGACGACTTGAGGCGCGTGACGTCCCGAGCGCAACTCGTCATCGACGCCACCAACAAACTCAAGATCAGCCTTTTCGGTGACTATTCGGATACCAAACAAAACATCGTTCTCGGCGAGCCAGTCACCAGCTTCAGTGATCGGCCGCTTCCGGCGGGCCCGTTGCCGAACCGCCAGGTCAATTTCAATACGACGCCCTATACCAATGCCCAGCTATCGGGCGCCAGCATGACCATGAACTATGCGCTGGACAATGGCGGAACGTTGACGTCCATCACCGGCTTCCGGGACACACACCAGGATCGCACCAACGACACGGACTATAACCCGCAGGACATTTTCCGGATCCAGTACGTTGACGACTTCACGCAGACATCGCAGGAAGTCCGCCTCGTTTCCGACAACAAGGGCAGTGCGCGTTACGTTGCCGGTCTCTACTATTCGAAGGAGGATGCCGATACCCTGCGCAAGGCATTCAGCGGCCCCGATGCAGGGCTGATTCGCTTGCCCACCGGATTGGTTGGTACCAATGCCGGAGCAATCAACACCAAGACGACCGCGGTTTTCGGCGCCCTTGACTACGATATCACCCGCGCGCTCACGCTTAATCTCGGCGCACGCCATACCAGCGAAAAGAAGGATTTCCTCTACAACCTCAATGGCGCCGCCGCGATTGGCATCGCCACGCTCGTGGACTATCGAGATAGTCGGTCCGAAAACAAGCTGACCGGGACAGTGGGCGCGACGTTTGCGGTGAGCAAGGACATGAACCTTTATACGAAATACTCCACCGGTTTCAAGGGTGGCGGCTGGAACGCGGATTTCGTCCGGGCGGCGCAAGTGGCGGATGGACTCAATTTCAATACCGAGACGGTCAAAAGCTATGAAGTGGGCGTAAAGGGAAAACTCCTTGGCGGACGGATGCAATATGATCTCGCCGCCTTTACCAGCGAGTTCGACAATTATCAAACCTTCTTCTTCGTGCCGCTGGCAAATGGCACGGCGATCCTCCAGCTGAAAAACGCGGCCAAGGTCAAGTCGGAAGGACTGGAAGCCAGTGCCCGCGTGCGCGTCACGCAGAATTTCAGCATCGGTGGCAATGTTGGCGTGTTAAGCACCAAATACAAAAGCTTCCCGAATGCGGGTGGACTCGGTGTGGACTTCACGGGCCAGGAGGTACCCGACACACCGAAACTGACCGTAGCCTTCAACGCCGACTACAGCATGCCCGTGCCAGCCCTGGGTGGCAGGATCGACCTGTTCGCCGATCTCAGCCATCGCGATAGCACCTTCCAGGGTGCGGGATTGCCGAAGTCATCCGCGCGCGACCTCGTCAACATGCGCCTGGCCTTTTCGCCAGACAATGCCAAGTGGACGGCCAGCCTGTGGGGCCGCAACTTGACGAATAAGGACTACGTCATTGCCTCGGGCCGCGATTTCCTCGGAAATAATTTCGTTACCCGCGGCGTACCGCGTATGTACGGCGTCGAGGCGAAGTACAACTTCTAGGCCGCGAATAGTCGCCAGCTGAAATCGGCGGCGCGGTACCCCGACCTGAAGTGGGTCGAGGCACCGCGCCGTTTTTCATTGTTGGACGGAATCCGGGAGGGTCATGCGGCTACCCGCAGTCAGCGGCGCTCAAGCGCCCCAGCCAACCGCTTACCGTCGCGATGAATTTGTCGGGCTCTTCGATGAACGGAAAGTGTCCGCTCTGTTCGAACATCGCTAATTCCGCGTCCGCGATCGAGGCTTGCAAACGTCGTCCCTGTTCGGGGGGTGTAATCCAGTCGTCACTGCCGCCAAGCACCAATGTCGGCACCGTGATCTCCGCGAGCCTCGCGACGGTACTAAACGTCGGCAGACAATTCGCGTTGGCGTGGTTCCATGCCGCCGCGCTGTAGATCGTTGCCTGATCGACAGCCCGGCCAATCTGCTCATCATATTGTTTGAAATAAAGCGGAAGGAGTCGCATCCAGACTGCGCGCAAGTCCTCATCGCTTTCCATCGCACGGCCGAAGGCTTCGCCGAGCGCCGCCAGTTCATCCGGCTTGCCACGCGCCAACGCGTTGGCCATCGTGACCGGCGCGTAGTCCAGCGCCGGTGCGGTCGAGCAAAGTACCAACCCGGCGAGAGCGCTGCCCTCACCACCATATCGCAATGCATATTCCTGCGCCAGGAAACCCCCGTAGGAATGACCCAGCAGAATGAAGCGATCGAGGCCCAGGCGCGCGCGCAGTTGCTCGGCATCCGCCGCGAACGTTGCGTGGTCGACCGCGGACAACGACGCCGTTCTTGCTGAACGACCGTTGCCTCGATGATCGTAATAAATCAATTCGGCGCAGTCACCTAGGTGATCCAGCCATGGCCGGAAATAGGTGTGATCCAGCCCCAATCCACCGTGCATGACCAGTATCGGGATGCCGTTGCCATGACGTTCAACGTAGAGTTCCGTGCCGTTGATGCTTGCGTGCATCGTGTGTGACCGGTGTTCGCCCCGTCTCGGGTCAGCGACGAAGCTGCAATGCCGGCCCGACCGCTTGCGCATCAATATCGCGCGGATGAAAAGGCAAATCGAGCCACTGCTTGCGCGAAAATGCCGGCAACTGATCGTAGGCGTATGGCGAAGCGGGGTCGCTGCTCTGGCCATAAGTGAGCAGGCCCTGCGCAAGCGGACCGCGATCATTAAAGGTAACGGTTTGCAGATAGCTCGCGCCGAAATCCACAATGAAACCGTGTTCGGTTACCGCCGCCGGGCCGAACATGCCAACCTTGTTCAACACGCCCTCGAATTCTGCGCCGCCGTGGATCTCGATTCGGCCGCCAACACTTGTGTTCCGGTATTGCACCGTGCCCAGCGTGGCATCAGGCTTGAAGCCCGCTTTCTTCATGGCTTGAACCGATTTCACAAATGCATCAATCACCTTCTCGCGCACCACGTTGTCGCCGAGATTCAGGCCGGCTGGCGTGTTGACCGGATCGACCGCGTTGAACGGAACGCGCCAGACATTGGGGATCTCGCTGGCAACGCGCCAGAACTCCTTGAACAGCGGCGCGCCGCGCGAATCGACGTTGTTGTTATGATCCCAGCCTTGCAAGGCCGCGCAACCCTCTTTCATGTCGCCGTCGTTCGTGTTTGTGCATGTGGACAGAAGATCGCTGACCACCAGTTGTGCCGCCTTGTTGCGATTGCGGAAAAGCACGGCCTGCACTTCAGCGGGGCCGATCTTGTCGCCGCTTAAACCATCCTTGCCTGAAAGTCGCGCACGGATTTCCTCGATGCCGCTTCGGGTTCTTAGCCGCTGCGGGATATTGATCTGGCCCACCATGGGCGAAATATTCGGGATCATGACAGCGGGATTGCTGAGCCAATAGCTGTCGTTGCTGTTCTGCACCCAGTCATTCCGGATCATGACCGGCATGCGATTGGGAGGGATCAATCCCGGCACCGGCGCGGCAGGATCGCGGTGCCAGTCGCAACTGCTTCGCGAGCCATCGAGGACCACGATATCCGCTGAGGCGAACAATGCGGCCGCCGCCTTGGATGGCACGCAGCGCTGCAACTGTTCATCGGTGATGTCCGGGACAACGGACAAATCGGCATACATGACTTGTCCGTGCCGGTCCGCGGCGATGGTGTTCACCCAGGGAATGCCGGAATTGCCAAGTGCCGCGCGCAATTCCTCAACGCTGCGTGCCTTATTCATCGCGATCCAAGTATCTGCGGAACGGACGTTGGACGCATTGGCGTCCTTGATCGCGTAGGCGGTCGTGTTACTCCATGTCAGTCCCCGGCGCGGCATCACCAGGATCGGTCCCCAGACGGAGGTCCACATCGTCTGCGTTTTCCTGGCAGGCTTGCCATCCGCGCCCAGCGTTTCGATTTCGATCATTCTGCGACCCATTTTTCTTGATACGCCATCGACAAGGTAGGCGGTCGGATCTTTTGGATCAAGCGTCAACTCATGCAGCGTAATCCGCTTCCCGGTCGACACGGTATGCGTCCACGCAACGTCTTTGTTGAAACCGATCAGCACGAAACCGGCGTGGCCGATGGACGCGCCCATCACATCGAGCTCACCGGGTATGACGAGGTGCATTTGCCAGAAACGGTTGGTCCCCGCCCAGGGGAAATGTGGATTGCCAAGCAACAATCCGCGCCCATTGGGTGTGGCGTCCTTGCCGAAGGCCCAGCCGTTGGAACCCAGCATGACATCTTCATCCACCGGATTGGCATCTGTCAGAGACTTATCCGCAGGAGGAGACATGTCCCCATTGGATGTTGCCGCCGTCGCAATGGTTGTGGAGGGCGGCTGCGCGGCCAGCAGTGCATCGGCCAGAAAGCCGCTGCCGATCTGAATCATCGTCAGCTCCTGCAAGCGATGAAAATCGCCTTCGCTCATCGGCCGGACCCATGCGGCGCCGCGGCATGCAAGCGGCAATCCGCTTGTTCCGGTGTCCCCAAGATAACGATTGAAGCCTGCAACGTAACCGCGCGCCGCCGCTTGGGCATTGGCGCTGGCGGTGCGATTGGCCGCCAGCAGTATTGCGTCATCCATGTGAAAACGAATAAAGAAATCGATCTGCTCATTTGGCAGCTGGCGCAGCCCCAGCAATCCACGCGCACCAGCGCCAAAGAACTTTGAGCGCTCGCCGCGCACGGTCACCAACTGATCCGCCGTCTGACAAACGTTGTCCTGCGCATGCGCGTAGGCAATCCCGTACGCGATACCCTCGTAATCACGTGCGGTGATATGCGCGATACCGTGCTTTGTTCGCTGGATTTGAACCGTCTTGTCGGCGCCAGTGATGGTCGTGGCACAACCTGCTGCGATGGCAACAATGGCGGCGATGGCGATATAGAAAAACGCGTGAGAAGGAGACCGCTGGAAAAGTGGGTTCAATTTATCCTCTATTGGAAATTTTCTATTGATGGCCTGCATGGCGGCGAGAGCGGTTTCATGCGCACTTGATGGTACACAACGTACTTAAACCCCAGCATTTGCGCGCCTTTCAGACTTCTTTTAGCCTGGAAGGCGCGCCAATGCTGGGGTTTAATCAAATTATGGACAAGGTCCGATCGCAAATGAACAACGAAAAATGCAACGGTTGCCGCGCGAGACGTCGCAGCGACCGCTTTGTTTTCCGCCATCAATACCTTGCCGCCTTTGCCGAGATGCGAGAACGGATCCTCGATCGTTATCGCCGGCTCGGTCCGCTCCCAGCCGTGACCGGCGTTGGGATAGAGCTTCAAGGTGATGAGTCGGCTTGCCGGTTCACCGAGCGATTTCACCAGCGCGGGGCAGGTTTCCGGCACGTCATACGTATCCATTTCACCCGCCTGCAACAGGACTGGCGCGCCGGTAAATTCCTTGAACTCATAGCCCGGCACGCGGTTATAGACCCAGCAAACCGGATAATTCGGCGCATGTGCGGCGAACTTCAAGTCCTTGCCCAGGTATTTCTCGCTGTAGGGCTTGGTCGCGGTGAGCATCGAAACCACGCCGCCCCAGCTGAATCCGGTGATGCCGATCCGTTTCGCGTCGATCGCGGGATTCGCAGCGAGCAACTTGAAGGCGCCATATGCATCCGGCAAAGTCAGCGGGACGCCCTTGGGCCGGTCTGCCGGGCTGGCAATGCCACGCGCCGTCCACATATCGATCTCCAACGTCGCAATGCCGGCGTTATTGAGTTCCATTGCGTAGGAAATGCCGCGACTATCGATGCCCGAGGAGCCATGCACAATCACCACCGCCGGCATCGGACGCGGCGCATTGATCGGCTCGCGCAGGACGGCCGCCTCCGCCAGGGGTTTGGCGGGGTCGAGGGTCTGAAATGAAACGTAGGACACCTTGATCGGTGCCGCATTTTTTTCGGGCGGGTGCGCCGGCATATGTGAACACGCCTGCAGCGCCACGATGACGCCCGGGATAACGATTGCGCGCAAATTGGTCATGATTTTTCGCCGTTGTTGGATAGGTCAGTAATTGAGATGCTGGCTAGCGTGACTGCCTGCACAGAGAAACGCCGCGCGCGGCCTATTTATCCACGGCTGCGATGCATTCGACTTCAAGCCGCCCGCCCAGGGCAAGTCCGTTAGCGCCAAAGGCACTTCGCGCCGGAAATCGGTTAGCGAAATAGGTTCGGTAGATATCATTGAACGTGCCCCATTCGGCCATGTCGGCCAGCATGACCGTACATTTGACGATATTGCTCATCGCGTAGCCGTGCGATTCGAGGGTGGTCTTGATGTTTTCCATCGTTTGCTTGGCTTCGGCCTTGATGCCGCCCGGCACAAGTTTCAACGTTCCAGGCGCGACGCCAATCTGGCCGGAAAGGTAGATCGTATTGCCAACCCGTACCGCCTCTGAGAATGGCAGGGTGGTCGGCAGCACTTTGCCAGAATTGAGGAACTCGATGGTCGTGGAGGGCGCGGCAAACAACGATTGCGCGGCCAGAACGCATAGCGAGGCCAGGAACGTAGCTAAAACCTGTTTCATGCCTTTCTCCTTTTTCTCTTTGGTGGAATTCCTCAAGAATACAGGCAAATTTGCGCTATTTGTCAATTTCAGCTCAAAATGCTGCATGAATGAGCAAAGTCGATCAGCGCAGCGTTTTCTGCCCCACGGCAACGCGCTGAGCATGTTGGGCGGGCAGTCCGCCGATAAGCGAGGCACGCCTTGAATGAAAACCAGCCAATAGAATCAAGTGTCGGTACTTGGTGTGCCAGCCCTGCGGCGCCCACCTACTTCATTCCGGTCGAGTTCATTCCCGCGCCTTTCCCGATCCAGGGAACCATTCGCTATCGTCTGCGGGTCAGCGCCGGCGGATCACGATTGCGTCTGCGGCTATCCAACGAAGCGGGCGACCGGGCCCTGATGATCGGTGGGGCAAGCATCGGCCTTGCGTGCGAAACCGCCGCCTGCATCCAGAAGGGGACGGTCGCACGCGTGAGTTTCAGCTGCCTGCCGACCGCGCGCATTCTCCCCGGCGCGGTTATCGTCAGTGATCCGATCGATCTGCAAGTCGCGCATCATGGCGACCTCATTGTCAGTTTGTACTTGCCGCAGCCGTTCATGGCTGCCCAGGGCGGCGACACGCACAAGGCGGCCTTAAGTGCCGGCCAGGATAACGTGATGTCGACCGACTGGCCCGATGCGACATCAATCAATGTGCGACCGATCGTGTCGGCCGTTACCATCGTCCCATTGCGGCCCACGCGGACCGTTGTCACGTTGGGCGATTCCATTACCGATGGCAGCACCGACGCAACAGGCTGCATGCCCTTCGCTTTTCGGGGCTGGCCGGATATTCTTGCGCAGCGACTCAATACCCGCGCCGCCGCGGATGAAAAGGCCAGCGTGCCACCGGGTAAGGAGATCACGGCGTACAGCGTCGTCAATGCCGGCATCGGCGGTAATTGTCTGCTCAAGAACTTCATTGGCATCCACGCATTGGCCCGCCTTGACCGGGATGTATTTGCGATCCCCGGCGTCAGCCACATGATTGTGCTGGAAGGCCTCAATGACATTGGGATTGGCGGCAGGACGATCGATGGACTCACCTACCCGAACGTCAGCGCCGACGAGTTGATTGCGGGCTACCGGCAAATCATCGAACGCGCCCACGAACAAGGCATCAAGGTGATCGGCGCGACGCTGCCACCGTTTCGCGATGCCTTCTATTTCCTCGACGAAAAGGAACTGGTGCGCCAGGCAGTGAATGACTGGATACGCAACGCGGCGGCGTTTGATGGCCTCATTGATTTTGACCGCGTATTGCACGACCCACGCGACCCGAGCCGGTTGCGAGCCGATTTCGACACGGGCGACCACTTGCATCCCAACATGGTCGCTTTCAGGGCGATGGGCGACGCCATCGACCTTGAGATGTTTGCGTCGTTTGCGTCCACAGTCGAGTCGATCAAATGAATTCAAACCCGCTTGCCGGGCAAGACGGTGCGTTATCGGCGGATGCGGCTGATGCGGCAACCGCACGTGCGCCGATTTCTGCCGGACGCGCCTATTACGCCCTCTTCATCCTCTGGCTGGTCCATATTATCGCGAACATCGACCGCTTTTCGTTCGGCATGGCGGTGCAGGCGATCAAGGTTGATTTGCATTTTTCGGATACCGAAGTCGGCGTGGTCACGGGGGCCGCATTCGTGGTCGCATACGTGGCCTTCGGGATTCCGGTCGCGCGCTGGCTGGATCGCGGGCAGCGCAATGTGATTCTCGCCTGGTCTATCGGCATCTGGTCGATCATGGCGGCCGCCTGCGGAGCGGCAGGAACATTCGTGCAAATGGTATTGGCCCGCGCCGGTGTCGGCGCGGGTGAATCGGGTTGCGTGCCCGCCGCGGTGTCGTTGATTGGCGATTATTTTCCGCTGGAGAAACGCACGCAGGCCATTGGCATCTTCAATTCCGCGCTGCCCGCCGCCGGCATTATTGGTTCGCCGATCATGGGCCTGCTCATCGATCGCCACGGGTGGCGCGTGGCCGTGATCGTATTTGGCGTGGTGGGGCTATTGCTGGCGGTGCTGGTGCGTTTCACGCTGCGTGAACCAATGCGTGAGGCGGTGCGTCTGGCAGCACCAGGCGGCGACACAACCAAAATCCGCGACGGGCAAATTTCCGTCCGGCATACGTTTCGCACAATGATCGCCAATCGAACGTTCTGCCTGCTTCTGCTTGCGCACGGCGTTTACGGATTCGGCATATACGCCTTCGTGGCGTGGTATCCGGTCAGCATCATTCGTACGTTCGGTATCAGTTACACCGAGCTAGGCCTCATTGCCGGTACCGGCCTTGGCATCATCATGTTTGCGACTTCGCTGGCTAGCGGATTCTTCTGCCCTTTCGTGGTGCGCCGCACCGGCAATGACCGCTGGATGGCGAACTTGCCTGCCATCTTTTGTCTGCTGTCGGTGCCGGCGATGATCGTCGCCTGCTCGGATGTATCGAAAGCGGTTTCGCTCGCAGCGGGGGCGATCGCATTTGGATTGACCATCGCGCGCGTGCCACCGATCCTCGGCTTGTCGATCACCCTCATGCCGGGCGAAATGCGCAGTGTTTCCACCGTCGTCTTCCTCATCGCCACCAATGTCCTCGGCTCGGCGGTTGGCCCGGTCATCGCTGGGATGATCAGCGATTCAATGACCGCCTCGCTCGGTGACGCCGCCGCACTGCGGCATGGCTTGATGTGGACGGCGCCGGTGTTTGGTCTGCTCGGTGCGCTACTGGGGTTTTTGCCTGCCATGACGATGCCTCGAAAGCTTGAATCGTTAACGACTAAACTCTAGCGCCAGCGCGCTATAGCGGCCATTATTAGCGGGAACGCCGCACCAGTACTAGGGTTTGGTGTATTAGCCGAACACACCGATGATGAACAAGAGGATTCCAAATGTACCTCCGCGCGCCATTCATCTGGACTAGCGACCAGCCCGCCGATGCGACCGTCACGTTTCGATCGCTGATCAGCGAAGGCGCAGTGCGGCGCGACACCGGTGTAAATCGTTGGGTGCTGTTTCGGCATCGCTTCGACCTGCCCTCCGTTGCCTGCAAAGCAGACGTCAATGTCACGGTAGATGGCCGCTATCTCCTGTACGTCAACGGCAAATTCATCGGTCGCGGGCCATGCCGGTCTTCCCCCGCGTTTCAGCGGGTCGACAATTACGATATCGCGCAAGCCTTGCAGCCCGGCCGTAATGCCGTCGCAATGCTGGTGCATGTGTACGGTGCGGACATGGCCTGGTACGAAACGGCCAAGGATGTCTGGCAAACCGTTCACGGTGATGGCGCGCTTTATTTCGATGCGCAAATTCGCTGTGAGGGCGAACACGAAGACATCGCGGTGCGGTCGGGCGCCGACTGGCGTTGGCGCGAAGGCACCGCCTGGCGACGCGACACACCACGCAGCGGCTGGGGGCAGGATTTCATTGAAGACTTCGATGCCAACGAGATGCCGGTCGGCTGGTTCGACACCGATTTCGATGATGAGGCATGGCAACACTGCATTGTCCAACGTTCGAACTGCACGGCCGACGACTTATCGAAAGGCTGGGGCCCGGTAAAGCCTTTTCCCACGCTGGTCGCGCGTGAGATTCCGCACATGCTCGAAACGCCGGTGTCGCCAGTCAAGATCCTGGGCGCTTATGGTGTGCTGCCGCAATCGCAATTGCCGATCGATCGCCGGCTGTTCGACGAACCATTGATCGATCTGCCGGAAGGGTTCGTTTTGGATGCCGAGGCATTGCTTGCCGACGACGAACGCATGACAACGATTCGCACGCGCGAGGGTTGCGATGTCTCATTGCTGATTGCGTTCGACCAACGTCACTGCGGTTTCCCGTTCATCGAACTCGATGCGTCCGGCGGGGAAATCATCGAGCTCGCTGTGTCCGAGACGATACCGGGTGAATATGGCCTCGCGCGGCCCGGGCGACCGCGTGTGTCACGCGAGACGTATCTCGATTGCGCGCACCTGTTTCGCTACGTTGCGCGGCCCGGCATGCAACGGTTCCAGAAATTCGAGTGGACCGCCGTCAAATACCTGCAGCTCGTGGTTCGAAACGCGCCGCGCGGCATCCGCATTCGGCATGTGGGCTCAATCTACTTTCACTACCCGGTCGAGAACCAGGGGGCCTTCGAATGTTCCAGCGACGTGCTGAATCACTTGTGGCAGGTGGGACGATATACCACGCTCGAATGCACGCACGATGCATTCGAGGATTGTCCGAGCCGCGAAAAGCGACAATGGTTGGGCGATGCGTATGTTCACTATTTGATCAATGCCGCCGCGTTCGGCACGAGCACGCAGGCGATTGATCGCCAGTCGATTATCCAGGCGACCGAGGGCCAGCGCCCCGATGGGTTGATGCAGATGTTCGCCCCGGGGGATCACTACACCAACGGCATCATCATTCCCGATTTCAATCTGCACTGGGTATTCGCTGTGCATCAATACTTCATGCACACCGGCGATATCGATCTGGTGGAGAGTGTGTTTCCGGCCATGCAGCGTACACTCGCCTGGTTTGAACGGCAGGTCGGGCCGAAGACGCTCTTGGCGGATTTACCGTACTGGCATTTCATCGAGTGGGCGCATGTCGGGCGCGACGGCGAGGCGGCAATCGTCAATGCGATGTTTGTCGGCGCGCTGCGGTCTGCCGCTGCGCTGGCACAGAGCCTTGGCTATGATCGCGCCGGCACGCGCTATGCCGCGCTCGCGGATGGCATTGGTCAGGCCATCAACGATCGGCTCTGGGACGAGGTGCGCGGCGTTTACGTGGACATGGCGGACCCGACCACCGGCAAACAGCAGCCAAAAGTGTCGCAACATGCGAACGTGGCCATGATCCTGTGGGACATCGCGCCTGCCAGCCGATGGCCACGAATGATTGCCCGCATCATGGACCCGGCGCGTGTCAAGATCACGGCGGCGCCACCGGTCGTGCCGCATGGCGAGACGCTCAATCTCAATGAAGATGTGGTTCAGGCCAACACGTATTTCGGCCACTTCCTGCATGCCGCGCTTGGCAAGGCCGGGCGCTTCGATCTCGCCCTGCGATCGCTCAGTGATCATTTTCGGCCGATGCTCGATACCGGCACCGAAACCCTCTGGGAAAGTTTCGATCCGGCGGCGAGTCTCTGCCACGCCTTTTCCGCCAGCGCGGTATATCAGCTTTCGGCGCATGCGTTGGGCGTCGCGCCCGTCGCGCCGGGTTTCAAGCGAATTCGGGTTGCCCCGCAGATTGCGGACCTCGAGTTTGCGCGCGGTATCTATCCGACGCCCCACGGCGGCGTGAGCGTGGCATGGCAACGGCGAGGCGAGCATGTCACGCTAAGGGTCACAGTCCCCGCCGGCTGCGAAGCCGAGGTTCACTGCCCCGGCACGTCCGCTACGTCCGGTACTTCGACTGGCACGCACCGCGTCGGCCCCGGCGAACACACATTCATCGATGGAGTGAAACAGCCATGAACGGAATGTTTGATCTGACCGGCAAAGTGGCCGTGGTCACCGGTGGCAACGGCGGCATCGGTTTCGGCATGGCGCGCGGACTGGCGCGTGCGGGCGCGCGGGTGGTGATCGCCGCACGCGACGCCGCGAAGTCCGCGCAGGCGGTCGACGCGCTGCGCGCGATCGGCTCCGATGCCTTCGCGGTTTCGGCGGACGTCAGCAACGAAGATTCGGTCGCCGCGTTATTCGCCGAGGTCGCCAGCCGATGTGGGCGTCTCGACATCCTGGTCAACAATGCCGGCACCTTCCTGAGAAAACCCCCGCAAGACACGCAGCTCGCCGAGTGGCAGGCAGTGATGGATACCAATTCCACCGGCCCCTTCCTTTGCGCGAGGGCCGCCTATCCCCATCTGTGCGCGGCAGGCGGCGGCAAGATCATCAACGTCGCGTCGCTCGTATCCCTGTTCGGCGTGGCGCATGCAGCCGCCTACAGCGCGAGCAAGGGCGCCGTACTGCAATTGACCCGTTCATTGGCCACCGCGTGGGCGGCAGACCGCATCCAGGTCAATGCCGTGCTGCCCGGCTGGATCGATACGCCCATGACCCACGACGCAAGAGTACCCGGCGGCGAATTAAATGATCGCGTGATCGCACGCACGCCGGCCGGACGCTGGGGCGAGATTGTAGATTTCGAAGGAGTCGCCGTTTTTCTCGCCAGCACTGCCGCGGATTTCATTACTGGCACCGCGATCGCGGTGGATGGCGGTTACTCGGTGCAGATTTGAGTGAGCGTGGTAATGAAGTCGATCGGGCAGCATGAAGTAAGTTTTTTGTCGAACATCACATGGCAACCTTCAAAGTCAGCTGTTTGAAGTGGCTTCGTCTGGTCGCAGACTTCTGTCGAAACAGCCAAATTGGGACAGAATGTGAAAGGCTCCTTGCCGGCCAGAAGTGGGCAGTCAATTCAATGCTTAATATTTCCTATGGCTGAGAATGGTCTGTCGGCATGAATATTGAACTCGCTACAGTTCTTCAGGGCATCACGTTCTTATGTGTCGCTCTGATTTTCGCTGCCCTAATGGTAAATATGCCTCTGCTCGTTGTGGCAATCGCCACATTAGCGCTGGCCGTAGTTGGCTTCATTCTTATTGGATGGTTCTGGCAGTTACTTCTGCAGTTGCTTACCAGCGCTATTTTTTTTGCATTTTGGCGTGCACAACGACAACATTCACGTTAGGCCCCTATCATTCGCTCCTTGCGGAATATGCGAATCACAACGGCGTTTAGTTCGACCGCCAATGTCCGCTTCCGAGAAAACTGACCGGCTGGAGTGGGTCGTAAGCGGAAGTTCGCGCCTCCAGAAGATATTCGCTCGCCCTTGAGACCGTGGTCGATGCGAGGATAAATTGACAAGGTGGAAGTCCCATCAGACTTTGCGGATTCACCGATTCACAAATTGCCTACGAGCCGCGCTTGACATTCCCGACAGACTTTATCGCGACAGTGAATCGTCACGGTCCGGTTTTTCGGCGCGCGGATCAACCCACCGCACCGAACATTGCACCGACACCGGCTGTCAACGCCATGGCCAGCGCACCCCAGAATGTCACGCGAATGGTGCCGGTCATAACCGGTGCGCCACCGGCCCGCGCGGCAATGCCGCCGAGCAGCGCGAGGAATACCAGCGACGTACCGGAAACGGCGTAGATCAGCATCGCCTCGGGCACCAGCACAGTCACCAGCAGCGGCATGACCGCGCCAACGGCGAAACTGCCCGCCGACGCCAGCGCCGCCTGCAGCGGGCGTGCGGCCAGCGCGTGCGAGATGCCCAGTTCATCGCGGGTATGCGCGCCGAGGGCGTCGTGGGCCATCAGCTGTTCTGCGACCTGTTTGGCGAGCGCCGCATCCAGCCCGCGGCCCATGTAGATGGCGGCCAGCTCCTTGTGTTCGCCGGCTGAATCCGCCGCCAGTTCCAGGCGTTCACGCTCGATATCCGCCTTCTCGGTATCCGCCTGCGAATAGACCGAGACGTATTCGCCCGCCGCCATCGACATGGCGCCGGCGACCAGTCCCGCGACCCCGGTAACCAATATCGCGCTGTGGCTGGTATGCGCGGCGGCCACCCCGACGATCAGGCTCGCAGTGGAGACGATGCCATCATTGGCGCCCAATACCGCGGCGCGCAGCCAGCCGATTCGATCGGTGCGATGTGCTTCAAGGTGACGTGGGCGCATATTCGTTGCTCCTAGATTTGGTTTTCATTATTCATGGCGATGTTTCCCCTCATCCCAACCCTTCTCCCGAGGGAGAAGGGCTTTGCATCTCTCACCGTTCGGGTGAGGACGCCCATGGGCCGAGCGACTCAGCGAAAACATCGCTACTTTTCCTGCCATCACATCGAAATCGAGCCGTCGCGAAATTCGGTCTTGTCGAGCCACACATTCACCAGCACCGGTTTGCCGGCCTTTGCCAGCGCGCGTGCGCGTGCCAGCGCCGCAGGCACCTCAGCCATGTTTTTCACGAGGATACCTTCCGCACCGAAACCCGCCACGACCTCGTGATACGCGGTGCGCGCGAGCACCGTGGCGACATCGTCGTGCAGCATCTTTACCTGTTCGCGGGCGATTTGCGTCCAGCCGGCATCGTTGCCGACCACCGCGATCACCGGGATGCCGTGACGCACAAAAGTATCGAATTCCGCCAGGCCGTAACCACACGCGCCATCGCCGAAAATAATCCACACTTCGCTATCCGGTTTACAAACCGCCGCGCCGAGCGCGAAGCCCGCGCCAACGCCCAAGGTGCCGAACACGCCCGGATCGAGCCAGGAGAGCGGCGCGCGCGGATGCATGACGTACGATGCCGTCGCCACGAAATCACCGCCATCGGCCACCAGGATGGCGTTGTCGCCGGCCTCGCGTTCGAGTGCACGAAAAAATGCGATGGGGTTGACGTAACTGCCGGTGGGTGCCGCCTGCTGATCGATCTCGGTCTCACGCACGGCATCGCGGCTACGCAGTTGATCGAGCCATTGCGTCCCGCGCGAGCCGCCGTTGTTTGCCGTCGATCCGACCGCAAGCGTTTCGAGGAACAGGCCCGCGTCGCCAATGGCGGCGATGTCGGGCCGCCGGTTCATGCGCGCTTCCTTCGCGCTGCGATTGGCGGCGATCAGCGTGGCCTTGCGCCGCACATGACGACCATAATCGAGCCGAAAATCACACGGCACGCCAGCGAGCAGCACGCAATCCGCCTCGCGCAGCGCCGCGCGCCGTTGATGGCGCATCTGCAAGGGATGGTCGCGCCCCAGCAGACCGCGTGCCATGCCCGACAGATACACCGGAATCCCCAGTTTCGCGACTGCTTCGGCAATCCGAGAAGCTTCCGCCGAAAGACTCAGCGCCTGGCTGCCGATCACCAGCAGCGGCCGCTCGGCCTTCGCCAGCGCGGAGAGCGTCGCCTGCACACTCGAATCCGCTGCACGGGGTGGCGTCACCGGTTGCACTTGCGGTGCGGCGAATTCCTTGCTTCCCGAAAACATTTTTTCGACGTGGCGGTTCAGATAGAAACGCAGCAGCCGGTCGGCAATCGACGTGCCCTTGCCGGCTGCGTCGGCGTACCACTGGCGAATGGTGGCTTCGTCGTAAAGTAAATCCACGGGGCATTCGATAAACACCGGGCCGGGCACACCCGCGCGGGCAATGGCGAACGCTTCGTCGACCCCGGGACCGAGATCACTCACCCGCAAAATCTTGCGAAACAGTTTCACGTGTGGACTCACCAGCGGGCGCTGGTCAATATCCTGCAACGCGCCGCGTCCCTGCAGCGCGGTGGGCGCCGCGCCACCGATCAGGATCACCGGTGATTGCGCGAGCTGCGCATTTTTAAGCGCCGTGATGGTGTTGGTGATGCCGGGACCGGCTGTCACGGCCGCGACGCCGGGGATGCCCGAGAGCCGCGCGGTCGCGTCGGCGGCGAATACCGCCGTCGCTTCGTCGCGCACATCGACGATGCGAATGCCGCGCGCCTTCGATGCCGTGAGGATCGGCGAGATATGCCCGCCACAGAGCGTGAAAATGGTGCGCACGCCGTGCGCTTTTAGCGCGGTGGCAACGCGGTCGCCGCCGTGTTGGGTGGGTGGTTCTGATTGCATGGCAGGTCCTGGTCAGAGGAAAGTTGGATCGAGGGTGCGTCAGTTATTCTGTGCAGGCTACTCCCCTGCTGCGTCTGGCTTGTGCACATGTTCCGCCACCAACGCCTTGTAATCAATTTTGCCGACACGCGTCATTGGCAGCGCACGCCGGAATTCAACCTCGCGCGGGCACGACCACTTGATGAGCGTGGCACGGCAGAATTCCATGAGGATTTTTTCCGTTTCCGCATTCGCCATTCCCGGGTCTTTCAATACCACCACGGCCTTGACCCGCTCCACCTGTTCCGCGTCCGGCACACCGATCACGCACGCCTCCTCGACCAGCGGATGCCGATAGAGCACGGCTTCAACTTGCGCCGGGTACACATTGAAGCCGGATGATTTGATCAGGCGTTTGAGGCGCGCCGTGAAGTAGAAAAATCCATCCCGGTCCATCCGCCCCAGGTCGCCCGTGTGCAGCCAGGTGCGGCCATCGGCGTGCACCTGCAAGGCCTCAGCCGTCGCCTCGGGTTCATCGAGGTAACCGATCATCACCGCCGGGCCGGCTATGCAGATCTCGCCTTCTTCGCCGGGAGGAAGCGCTTCGGTCGTGCCGATGCGGCAGATGCTGGCGAGCATGTCGGGAAACGGCAGGCCGATCGAGCCTTCGCGATATTCCCCCACCGGAGTCGCCATGATGCCGCTCACGGCCTCGGTAAGCCCATAGCCTTCCAGCAATTGCACATGGCCACCGCGCGCATGGACCAGCTTTTCGAATCGTTCCTTTACCGGACGCGGCAGGCTGTCGGCACCGCAGAACGTGGCCCGCAGGCAGGATAAATCAGCGTGCTGAAGCGATGGGTCGCGGGAAAGCGCGTCATACAGCGTCGGCACGCCGACCAGCAAATTGGGTCGCTTGGTGCGGATCAGCGTGGCCACGATTTTTGGCGTGAATATCGGCACGAGGATCGATTTCCCGCCCGCCATGAACGCGGAATTGATACACACGGCCAGTCCGAAGCCGTGGAATATCGGCAGGATGGCGAGAATGGAATCGCCATCGCGAACGCCACCCCAGGTCGCGACGCCCATGCCTTCAGCGATAAAGTTGCGGTTTGATAGCACGATGCCTTTCGGCACGCCGGTCGTGCCTCCGGAAAACAGGATCGCGGCAGGATCATTGGTGCCGGCCAGCGCGCGGGTCGCAACGGGATGACGCCCATCCATCAGCTCTGCCCACCAGCGGACGCGCGAATCCGCTGGTACCCGCGGAATATGCCGCCCTTTCTTCAGCCAGAATCCGAATCGCTTCCTCGGCGAAAGCGCATCGGGAATGCGCGCGAGGATGAGCGTAAGGAGCGGCAGTTCCGGCCTGGCATCGGCAAAGGTGGCGTAGAACGCATCGAGCGTGAGCGCAATGCGTGCTTTGCTGATATTCAGGTAGCGCTCGATTTCGGGCGCGGTCGAGAGCGGATGAATCATCGCCGGCAGCGCGCCGAGCTTATTGGCCGCATAGAAAGCGCTCACGCCTTGCGGCGATGTCGGCATCGATATCAATATCCGGTCACCCGCCTTCAGCCCGACGGCGGCCAGCGCGTCCGCGCAGCGATCGATGTCATCGATAAATTGCCGGTAATTGCGCGTGGTATCGAAGAAATCCCACGCGATCGCATCAGGCACCCGCTCGGCGGTCGCACGGACAACCTCGTACAACGTGAGATCCGGATAGGAAAGGCTGTGCGGCACCGTACCGTAATAGCGCAACCAGGGACGGTCATTCATCCGGCGTCGGCCTCAGGCGAGGCGGCGAAATGCACCCACGAGCTCGGGCGCCGTGCCAATCGGCGCGGGCGTGATGCTCAGAATGTGGTCGAATAAATTATCCAAATCGTGTTTGGTCTGTGGTGAAACCTGAAAGTCGCCATGCCCGGCGAACGCGGCGTCGATTTCACGCCAGTCATCATCAGTCAGCATACTCTCCGCCAGCGGAAACAGCATCTCCTCTTCGCAGCGCATGTGCGCGCGATAGAACCGCGCATAGTCGCGAAACGCCATCGCAAAGGCGTAGAAGTAGGCGGGCCCGCCTTCGTCGTAGCGCATGAACGCCTGTTGCAGGCGGCGTATTTTTTCCGCGCCCGCGCGATGATCCGCTTCCAGCAAATCCAGCAAATCGTCCGCCTGGTGCGTGCGCAATCGCAGGCGCCGGAACAGGTGGCGATCTTCCTTCGGATGATGCAAATGCTCGGCGAACAGATCGATGTACTGCAACATCGCGCGGAATACCTTGTTGTCCGGCGCGCGCTTGCCCGCCCACATCTGATCGACAAAATAGGCGAGCGCGTGCAGCACGGACTCGATTGAATGATGTTCCCAGCGGATGGTGGTTAGCGCGTTTGTCATGGCTGTCCCCTTCGGGATTTGTGAGTACCACGCTACGCGCAACCATCTGCGTGCGTTTTGATCCTCGTCAAGCGGCGACTCATTGGCTCACGCGCGCAACGTGCCGACAGGCGGCGTACCGAAACTCAAGTACTGGTGCGGCTTTCCGGGACTTTATGCCATGATAGGCGCGCCAACTGGCGATCTGCGTTCTATTGCGCTGAAATACTAATCCACTTTTCGGCAGCGGATACTGACGGCGTTGCATGATTTTTGCATTGATACGGTGGCCCCGCATATCTTCGTCAACTGGTGTGTATGGCGAGTTCATTTTGCAGTAGTGTCACCGATGTCTCGTCGAGATCGCTCCCGGTCGCTGAGTGTCGGCTTCGGAGAAAGCTGACAGGCTGCCGCGGGTCGTAAGCCGACATTCAAGGTGTCACCGCACGCGCCGGGGGTCTATCAATTGCGCGAACCCGGCACTGTGGTTGGACGCAACATTTAGACATTCCTGATCGCCCTCAATGGCAGGAAACCTGGTTCTGTTAATCTTTGCGCATATGATGCACGGGCGGTGAAGGCCAGCCCACGCATTGATCATCACAAACAACACCGGAGGATTCCCATGTTCTGTCAGGCTATGCAGTCGGTTCGACGCGTCACTCTTGTTCTGCTCTCGGTCAGCGCGTTGCTGGCGGCCGCGACCTTGCCCGGCATATCGTCGGCGCAGGACTATCCCGCCAAGCCGATCAAACTCATCATTCCCTATCCGCCAGGCGGCGCCACCGATGTGATCGGCCGCATCGTCGCGCTGAAAATGTCCGAGGCGCTGGGGCAGCAACTCATCGTCGACAACCGCGCAGGTGCGACTGGTTCGATTGGTGCCGGCGCCGCCGCAACGTCACCTGCCGATGGCTACACGCTGTTGCTGGGCGCGCTCACCAGCCACTCGATCAACGCCGCGTTGCAGCCCAACCTTTCATTCGACCTCGCCAGGGACTTCGTGCCGATCGGCGTGGTGGGCCAGGTGCCGCTGGTGTTTGTGGTCAATCCTAAAATGCCGGTGAAGACGCTGAAGGAACTGATGACGTACACCAAGGCCAATCCCGGCGTTTCCTATGCGTCGTCGGGAAATGGCTCGCCGCAACATATGGCGGGTGAGTTATTCAAGTCGATGACCAAGCTCGATATGCTGCACGTGCCATACAAAGGAAGCGGACCGGCGATGAATGACCTCATTGGCGGACAGGTGCAAAGCATGATTGAAACCATGCCGGCATCACTGCAGCACATCAAGGCGGGCAGCCTTCGCGCGCTGGCGGTTGCGTTGCCGGCGCGCTCCGCCAATTTACCGGATGTACCCACTGCCGCCGAAGCGGGGCTGCCGGACTTCATTGTGACATCGATGTTCGGGCTGCTGGCGCCCGCCAAGACGCCGCCTGCCATCGTCGCCAAGCTCACCGCCGCGCTGGAGAAGGTATTGGCCGCGCCGGATACGCAGGCACGCATGGAAGCGCAAGGTGTAGTCACGGGTTATCTGAATCCGGCGGATAGCGCCAAGCGCATCAAGGCGGAGATCGACAAGTGGACCAAGGTCGCGAAAGACGCCAATATCAAACTCGAGTAGTCCTATGACAACGAAGACCGGACGTGGCCTCACCAAAGGCCTCACCTCCTATGGGGACAGCGGCTTTTCGCTGTTCCTGCGCAAAGCGTTCATCAAGGCGATGGGCTTTACCGACGATGCGCTCGATCGCCCGATCATCGGCATTACCAATACCTACAGCGATTTCAATCCCTGTCACGGCAATGTCCCGCAGATCATCGAAGCGGTGAAGCGCGGCGTAATGCAATCGGGCGGCATGCCGTTTGTGTTCCCGACCATTTCGATCGGCGAATCATTCGCATACCCGACCAGCATGTACCTTCGAAACCTGATGGCGCTCGATACCGAGGAAATGATGCGCGCACAGCCGGTCGATGCGGTGGTGCTGATCGGCGGCTGCGACAAGACCATTCCGGCGCAGTTGATGGCGGCGGCCTCACTGGATATTCCGTCGATCGTCATTCCCACCGGGCCGATGCTGACCGGCGAACACAAGGGCGAGCGCCTCGGTGCGTGCACCGATTGCCGGCGCTTCTGGGCGAAATATCGCGCGGGTGAAATCGATCAAGCCGAGATTGATGAAGTGAACGCGAAACTGGCGCCGACCACCGGCACCTGCATGGTGATGGGCACCGCCAGCACCATCGCCTGCATGGTCGAAGCGGCGGGCATGAGCCTGCCTGGGGCGGCGGCGATTCCGGCGGTGTATGCAGAGCGCTTTCGCCACGCGGAGACGACCGGACGCCGGATCGTGGAGATGACCAAGGCGCCATTGATGCCCAAAGACATTCTCACCCCCGAGTCCGTGACCAACGCACTGATCGTGCTGCACGCGATCGGCGGTTCCACCAATGCGCTGATTCATTTCACGGCGGTCGCGGCGCGCCTCGGCATCGCCATCGATCTGGCCGCGTTCGATCAACTCGGGCGAAACATCCCGGTGCTGGTCGATCTGAAACCCAGCGGCGCGCATTACATGGAGCATCTCTATGAAGATGGCGGCCTGATGGCGGTGCTGAAAGAATTGAAGCCGATGCTGCATCTGGATTGCATGACGGTGAGCGGTCGCACGCTGGGCGAGGAAATCGATGCCGCCAACGTGCCCGCCACGCGCAAGGTAATCCGCCTTGCGATGTCACCGATCTTTCACTCGGGCGGGCTTGCGGTATTGAAAGGCAACCTCGCGCCACGCGGCGCGATCATCAAGCATTCCTCGGCGACACCAGCACTGTTGACACACCGTGGCCGCGCCGTGGTATTTACCGGCATCGAGGATCTTGCCGCGCGCATCGACCGCGATGATCTCGATGTGACGGCGGATGACGTGCTGGTGTTGCAGAATATTGGCCCCAAAGGCGCGCCCGGCATGCCGGAGGCCGGTTACATCCCTATCCCGAAAAAGCTGGCGAAGGCGGGCGTGAAGGACATGGTGCGAATGTCGGATGCGCGCATGAGCGGCACTGCGTTCGGCACCATCGTGCTGCACATCACGCCCGAGGCGGCGGAACGGGGACCTTTCGCCGCCGTGCGCAACGGCGACATGATCAGCCTGGATGTTTCGGCGCGAACCTTGACACTGGAAATCAGCGACGACGAAATGGCCGCACGCCTTGCTGCATGGACGCCGCCGCCGACGCTGGCCAACATGCCCGCTCACGGCTATCGCAAGCTATACCAGACCAGCGTCACGCAGGCGGACATTGGTTGCGATTTTGATTTCATGCTGCCGGAGATGAACCGGACCGCGCCCATTCTTGCCACGGAGGGCAAACATGCTTGACGCACCGTCACGTTCCGCCGCGCTGGTCGTCGGCGGCGGCACCATGGGCGCCGATGTGGCGCTGGTATTGGCGCGCGCCGGATGCAAGACCATCGTGCTCGAAGCCGCCGACGCGCGGCGTAAATTGTTGCCGGATTATTTCGCGCGCGGCATGACCGATCTCGGTTACGCCAACCGCCTCGGCAAACTGTCGGCGTGCGCATCGCTCGATGAAGTACCGTGGAACGAAATTGATCTGGTCATCGAATGCATTCCCGAGCGCCTCGATATCAAGCAAACGTTGTTTGCCGAACTGGTGCGCCGCGCGCGGCCCGATGCACTGCTCACCAGCAATAGCTCCAGCTTTCCCATCAGCGCCATCGCCGCCAATCTCGATACGGCGTCACGCATGCTCGGACTGCATTTCTTCATGCCGGCGCACCTGGTGCCGCTGGTGGAAGTCATCCTCGGCAAGACCAGCGATCCCGCGCATGCGCAAACACTCGCGGCCTTCATGCGCGCCTGCGGCATGGTACCGGTCATCGTCAAAAAAGACCTGCCCGGATTTCTCGCCAATCGCCTGCAGCACGCGCTTGCCCGCGAAGCGTTTGCCATGATCGATGACGGCATCGCCACCGCCGAGGATGTGGACAATGCGGTGCGCTTCGGCTTCGGTTTTCGTTTCCTCGCGGCGGGCCCGGTGCTGCAACGCGACCACGCGGGCGTGGAAGTCCATGCAGCCGCCGCCACAACCATGTATCCCTCGCTCTCGGCCGCGACCGTGCCGGCCAAAGTGCTGCGCGACAAAGTGTCCGCCGGGAAACTCGGCATGAAGACCGGCGAAGGGTTCTATCGCTGGACGCAGGAGTCCGCGGCGGCGGAACGCAAGCGCTACGATGACCTGCTGCGCGCCGGGCTCAAGTTGATCGCGGCGGAGTTGCCGCGTATCTCACCAGATACCGATAAGTAGAGTGGCTACCCGCGCCAGATGCCAAACTCAAGCACTGGTGCGGCTTCCCGGCGATAAACACCTGAAAACCCGCACCAAATGGCGATCCGCGACTTTTCAGGTTGCGATGCGATAGAATTCGCCGTTCCATGACTCGCCTGACCTTTTTTCGCCGCGCTCGTCTCACGCTTTGGCTCGCCGCCATCGCGCTGCTGTTCGCGGCGCTGTCGCCGACGCTGCATGCGTGGCGCGCGGAGGGCCAGCCGAAGCTGTTCGCGGAGTTGTGCACGTCGATGGGCTTCGTCAAGGTGGCGGTTGATGACAACGGCACGCCCGCCAGGCAAGTCACGCACGGCCCCGAATGCGCATGGTGTCTCTCGCCCGCGTCGCTGCTGGCGCTGGGTGGTGCCGATGCGCTGCACGTTCCTCCCGCCATCGGTCGCGAACCCGCGCCACTATCAGCCCGGTTTCCGGCTTCCCTTTCGCGCCATCACGCGTTCGCGTGGGCGCACGCGCCTCCCGCTCTTTCCTGATCGTTTGTAAAGCGTCGTCCCGCGGCATTGCCGCGGTGACACCTCTTGCGCCGGCGGCCATTGCCGCGTGGCGTTGATTACGACAGGAATTTCCATGTTTGATTCATCCCGTTCCGGACCGGTTTCGCGCGCGGTTGTCACCAGCGTTGCCACGGCCAATCTTTTCGCTATTGCACCGATTCCCCGCGGTTCACTTGCACCGATCACGAAAAATAAATCGGCCAAGTCGCGCGCCGCCATGCGTCTTCTCCCGCTCGCCGCCGTTCTCCAGGCAATGTTTCCCGTTACCACTTTCGCCGCCGACGTGAAGGCGCTTGAGAAGACGCTTGACCCGGTCGTGGTCACCGCGACGCGACCGGCGCTGCCGAGCGCCGCGTCGGTGGACCGCGATGATGCGCGCAACGATTCCGTTCGCGACAGTGCAGCGATGATCGAATCCGTGCCGGGTGCAGCCGTGGTGCGAAACGGCGCGCAGACCGGCATTTTGCAGTTGCGCGGACTTTCGCAGGACCGCGTCAAGATTCGCATCGATGGCATGGAGATCAGCCCGGCCTGCCCGAATCACATGGATCCGCCGATGCATTACATCTCGCCTGCCGATATCGAGGCCATTCAGGTCACGGCCGGACTCACTTCGGTAGTGCAGGGCGGCGATTCCATCGCAGGTACGGTGACCGCCAACACCAAGGGCCCGCGTTACAGCACCACGGGTGCCTTCGAGTTCTCCGGGCGCGCCAAGGCTGGCTACAGCGGCGCCAATAGCGGCCACGAAGCCAACCTGAGCCTCAACCTTGGCGGCAGCGGCGCCGCACTGCGCTACAGCGGCGATACGCTACAGGGTGGTGATCTCAAATACGCGGGCGGCACGGCGCGGCTCACCGGCTATGACAGCGTGCGACACCAGTTGGAGGGAGGCATCAAAGTTGGCAATGGCGAGGTTGGCGTGTCCGTCGGCCAGCACCGATCGAAAGACGTCGGCACACCGGCGCTCGGCATGGACATGATCAAGGATGACGCGGACAGCGTACGCGTTGGCTACAACGGCAAGTTTGATGTCGGCGGCGGCGCCAGCCACATCGCCGGCAGCGTTGAGGCGCGGATCTATCAGCACAAGATCGACCACGAAATGAACAACTTCACCCTGCGCACCTATACGCCCGCCGCGCAACGGATGAAAGCGCCCGCCACCAGTGACGATAGCGGTTTTGTATTGGGCTTCACGTTGCCGAAAGGGGCCGATACTTTCCGCGTTGGCGTCGATGGGCACAGCAACGACTTCAATGTGTATCAGCAGAGCCTCGGCTCTGGCATGATTCGCGACCTGGTCCCGAACGCGAGCCGCGACCGCCTCGGCATTTACGCCGAATGGGAAACGAAACCCGACCCGGCATGGCGCACCGTGCTGGGGCTGCGTCACGAAACGGTCAGTACGTCCGCGAGCACGGTTGCCCGCAGCATGGGTGCTGGCGATACCGCCGAGCGGGATGCGTTCAATCTGGCCGGCCGCGACAAGACGGACCGCAATTGGGATCTCACCGCTACAGCTCGCCATACCGTCGGTTCCGCGCTGGCATGGGAATTCGGCATCGCCCGCAAAACCCGTTCGCCCAGCCTGATTGAACGCTATCTGTGGAAGCCGTCGTCAACTTACGGCTCCGCCGATGGCCAAAACTATCTCGGCAAAATCGATCTCAAGCCTGAAGTATCGAATCAACTTGCGGTAAGTGCCGACTGGCAGCAGGGCGGCGCGTACCTCAAGCCGACATTTTTCTACAACCGGGTGAACGACTACATCCAGGGCGTCGCCGCGCGCAGTGCCGCCAACGCTGCAGTGCTGCAGTTCAGCAATATTCGCGCACAGCTTCACGGGATCGATGGCGCGTTCGGCTATCAGCTCGATGGCGCCTGGAAGCTCGATGGCATCCTGAGCTATGTCCGCGGCGAGAATCGCGATAACAATGACAACCTTTACCGCATCGCCCCGCTGCGCATGACCCTCGCCCTCGAGTACAACAGCGGCCCGTGGAATGCGGCGGTCGAAGGCAAGGGTGCTGCACGCCAGACCCACGTGTCCGCTTACAACGCGGAAACAGAGACCGGCGGCTGGGGCATATTGAACCTGCGCGCGGCGTATCGGTTCGGCAAACTGGCCAAGGTAAGTGTGGGCATCGAAAACCTGTTCGACAAGTTCTACGCCGATCACCTGTCGGGCAGGAACACGGTGAACAATGCAGCGCTGGGCGGAGGACTGGCGATTGGCCAGCGCGTGCCGAACGCGGGACGATTTGCCTATGTTTCGGCGGAGTACAGCTGGTAGGGGTTTGATATTGTCACCGGCCAGGCTGAGGCCTGGCGGTCAGAAGCAGGGTTATACCGCAATGCGTAACCTGCGTTGGGACAAAAATGCCGACTGTACCTAGCGAAACTGTATGAAACGCAAGCACTGGCGCGGCGTCCAGCGACAAAATGGCTGGTGAACCGCGCCAAATGGCGGCTCTTGAATTTGGGAATTGCCATTTTCCTCAAGATCTGTCGCCCCGGAACTCGTAACAACTTGAAAAACGCACCCTAGCTTCATAACCATTAGAAGGAGCTTCAAATGAAATTCATATCCCAAATGCTACTCGCACTGACCTTGTGTATCGGGACACTGGCCGCTATGCCAGCGCTTGCAGGAGACACAGACCCGTTATTCATCAATTTGACGAGCGATGATTCACACCGTGCCAACATGGCAATCACTTTCGGTGGGAACCAACACGAACGCGGGCATCCATTGACAATATTCTTGAACGACAAAGGCGTGCTGATTGGTTCCAAGGCAAATTCAGCCAAATTCGCCGATCATCAAAAGGCACTTGCCGAACTTATGAGCAAAGGAGCGACAGTCCTGATTTGCAACATGTGCATGAAGCACTATGGCGTCAAAGAATCCGACTTGTTGCCAGGCCTGAAACTGGGAAAACCAGAGCTTACCGGTGGGGCACTCTTCAAGGACAACACCAAAGCGCTCACTTGGTGACAATGGTCCAGGCCAGCAGTCCACACGGACGCTGCGCACGAGGGCCGCGCAGCGTCCGTGACTTCCACGTTAAAACCTCGTTTCCGTTCGTATTGAGGGTGGGTGAAACCCCCCATGCGAATGCGGGTTTTTAGGTATTTTCATTTTGGGCCGCGACACGATAGACTCCATCCAACCATGACGTATCTCAATTTCCATCGCCGCGCTCGTGCAACACTTTGGCTCGCCGCCATCGTGCTGCTGTTCGCCGCGCTGTCGCCGACGCTGCATGCGTGGCGCGCGGAAGGGCAACCGAAGCGGTTTACGGAATTGTGCACGTCGATGGGCTTCGTCAAGGTAGCGGTGGATGACAACGCCATGCCCGCCAGGCAAGCCGCGCATGGCCCTGAATGCGCATGGTGCCTCTCGCCCGCGTCGCAGCTGTCGATACCCGGCTTGGATACACTTCAGGTTCCCACTGACATCGGTCTCGAGTCCACGCCGATATTCACGTCCCATTCATACTCCCTCTCCCGCCATCACGCGTTCGCGTGGGCGCAAGCACCGCCCGTCCTTTCCTGATCGTTACACATTGCACACGCGTAGTCCCCTGGCTTTTTGCCGGGAGGGCGTTTTGTGTTGGCGCGGCCTGCGCCTTACTCGCCAGCACGATCATTTTCACCAAAGGAATTGTCATGATTGCGCTATCCCGTTTCGGCCATGTATTGCGCCTGCTCACCGCGATTTATTTCCAAGTCGTGGTGCTTGTGCTGAGTGTTTCTATCATACTGATTCCCGCACTCGCGGGAAAGGCAATAGTAAAGGCCGCGAAATCGAAGACTTTTTACTTTTGGCGCGCGCTCGGCTGGAGCCTGACCGTTGCGCTGGTCGCCGCGTATATCTTCTATTTTTCGGCGGCATGGTTTGCCGGTGGCCGGCTCGACACGTTTTCCTTGAAGTCGGATGTGGACCCGACAACGGAAAGCTGTCAATGCCAACCCGCGCCGCCAGCAGAAAAAATCGGCGCGAATGCGGTCGGCACTGTCAATACTCTTAGTGCAAGCAGACACGCATGAAAGCATTCGACTGCATCGGGTCACGCCGCGACCCGTCAATATATTTCCCGGCGGCCCCTGCCCGGGTTTCCTGGACCGCATTGGCGCCCGGCAATGATTCATGGAAACACCATCAAAGGCCACGCGTACAACCCACGCCAACGAAAATGATTGCATCGGAAAATTGCTGGCCGGCACGACTTCGACGTCCCGGTGGAAAGTGGACAAAGATGGTATGCGGCGGCAATGATATGCATGCAAATTCGCGTCGGCTGAATTAGAATCCGCCCCGCAATGACCCAATCGACCCTTCTTCGCCGCGCAAGCTTCACACTTTGGCTCGCCGCCATCGCGATGCTGTTCGCCGCGTTGTCGCCAACACTGCATGCGTGGCGCACGGAGGGTCAGCCGAAGCTGTTTGCCGAGCTGTGCACGTCCATGGGTTTTGTGCGCGTCGCGGTCGACGATAACGGCGCGCCGGCAAAGCAAGTCAAGCAAAGCCCGGAATGCGCGTGGTGTTTGTCTTCGGCCTCGTTGCTGGCGATGGGCAATGCCGATCCGTTACTTATCCCCACCGCCATCGGTCGCGAGCCCGCGCCCGTATTGACGCACCAACCGATTTTCCTCTCCCGCCATCACGCGTTCGCGTGGGCGCACGCACCGCCCGTTTTCTCCTGATCTGCTCGTGAACGGCTGACTGCGATGCAGTCGGTCCCGTCACCGTCGGTCGCCCGCGCGCCCGGATGCGTGACTGATTGATATTCGAAACCCCCAGGGAGAATTCCGTGTACATAAAAGCAATCGATAAAGCGCGCCTGTTTCGCGTCGCCCGCCGCACCCTCTTGGCCACGCTGATCGCGGCCACGTTTAACGTCGCACATGCGGCCGATGAAATCAAGGTGGACATCGCCGCACAGCCGCTTTCAAGCGCGTTGACCAAATTCGCCGAGCAAAGCGGGATCAAGGTGCAGATTCCGGCCGCACTGCTTGCCGGCAAGAATGCACCGCGGATCGAAGGAAATCTCAGCCCCCGGCAGGCGCTGGACAAGCTGCTGAGCGGCAGTGGATTGCGCTATCAATTTGTATCCACAGATGCGGTGAAGATAGACGCGGCTTCCGCAGCCAATGTGACTCGCATGTCGACGATCGAAGTGCAAGATGCCGCGGAGAAGGGTTACACCGCCAAGCGGGCATCGTCCGGCACCAAGACCGAAGTGGCGATACACGAAACACCCGTGTCGATTCAAGTGATCCCGCGTGAAGTCATGGACGACCAGCAAGTAATCGGCGTCAAGGACGCAACCAAGAATGTAAGCAGCGTATTGCCTTCCACATATCAGTTCTACGAAGCCTATACGATTCGCGGATTCGATACCGGCACGGACGTTTATCGGAATGGCCTGAGACAACCGTCCTTCAGTGACCAGCAGACGGCAAACGTCGAGCAAGTCGAGGTGCTGAAAGGTCCAGCCGCAATTCTCTACGGACGAATCCAGCCTGGCGGAATGGTCAATGTTGTCACCAAGCGGCCCCGGGCTCAACCCTACTACTCACTTCAGCAGCAGGTCGGCACTTACGACCTGTATCGAACGACGGCGGACGCCACCGGACCAGTCACCGATGACGGTGCAATGATGTACCGCGTCAATTTCGCGTATCAAACCAACGAATCGTTTGTCGACTTCCTCAGCAATAAAAATACCTTCATCGCCCCTTCCCTGACGTGGCGTCCTTCGAACCGCTTCGAACTTAACCTGGAACTCGAATACCAACGCCGGGAATATGTTCACTTCGGCACCAACGGCGGCGGCGTTCCTGCCATTGGAAATCGACCGGCCAATTTACCCAGATCGAGATATATCGGAAATCCGAGCATCGCGGTCAATTTTCCAAATGAACAAAACCGGGATTTCGCCGGCTTCGACGGGAACTACGCAATCAACGACAACTGGAATTTAAAGCACCGGTTCGGTTATACGGCTGTGGACTACCTCACCCACTATGCTGGCGCCAGGGCGCTGAATGAAACCACCGGCATCCTCACGCAATCGTTGCAAGGCGCTTTCCAGGATCGCAAGTCATACGCCACAAATCTGGATTTGTCCGGAAAATTCTCCACCGGAGAAATCCACCATCAGTTGCTTCTCGGGATCGATTACTTCGGATTGAAACAAAACTACCATGGACTTGGCCTGAGCCCAATTGTCATTCCACTCCCATCGATCGACATTTTCAATCCCGTCTATAGCGACATTTCCACGCTGGTCAACAGCACACCGGATAACTCCTATTTCATCCGCAAAGAGTATTGGACGGGTATTTACTTTCAAGACCAGATGCGCGTTGGTGAAAAGTGGCATTTGCTGGCAGGAGGGCGATTCGACGATGCCAGTCATGGCACGGGCAGCAATTATGTCATCGGCGGATCACTCGAAAACGCATGGAAGGCGCTGGTGCTGCGCAACGACAAAGCGTTCAGCCCCCGTCTGGGATTGCTGTTTCAGCCGGCGCCATGGCTATCGGTTTACGGAAACTATGTGGGGTCATTCGGCACCAACAACGGAGTATCCGCGACGGGCGAGGCGTTCGACCCGCAAAAAGCAAAACAATACGAAGCAGGCACAAAAAGCGAATTGCTCGACGGCAAGTTGACGGCGACGGTTGCCCTGTTTGAAATCACCAAGACAAACGTGTTGACAAGGGACCCAAACAATCCGAACTTTTCCATACCAATCGGCGAAGCGCGCAGCCGGGGCGTCGAGTTCGACGTCAGCGGGCGCATCGGCCGGAATTGGTCCGTTATCAGCAACTTCACTTATGACCGGGCGGAGATCACCAAGGACAACCGGGGCAATCAAGGGAAGATTCTCCCCGGGGTACCGGGCCGCTCTGGAAGTATTTGGGCGAAATACGATACCGGCAACGCGACGGAAGGTCTCAGTTTCGGCGCTGGCATATTCCTTCGCGGTCAGCGCCAGGGAGATACGCCAAATACGTTCCAGCTTCCCGGCTATGGCCGCGTGGACGCACTGCTGGCATATCGGTTCAAAGCGTTTGGCGGCAAGCTCATGACTGCTCAGATCAATGTGCAAAACCTGCTCGACAAGACATATTTCGATCACGGTGGTAGTGGCGGCACGCGGCTAAATACATACTATGGCGAGCCGCGCACGATCACCGGTTCTCTTCGGATTCAATTCTGACTGGCACGCTTGTGAATCATCCAGAGCCGATGTTTGGAAGAAGCGCAAAGGCCAGAGTTTCCTCTTGGCACAAGTGGATGGGACTGATCTTTTCGGTTCCGTTGTTGGGATGGGTGGTGTCATCCGCCGCCCTGATCATCATCACGACGGGCCTCCCCAATGGACTGCAGGGAGTCTACAAACTGCAACCCTACAATTCCGTCGACACTCGCCTGGACACGGCGATTGTTGCGCCCTCGGAACTTCTAAAGACGCTTTCAGCCGAGTATGGAATCAAGCGCGTGCACTGGCTTCGCCTCGAAGCGCGCGGGACGCACCTGTGGTACGTGGTGCGTCCAACGCCGTTCTCGCTGGCAATGACCTTTGACGCGCGTACGGGTGCGCGCCTGGATCCACTGTCCGATGAACTTTTGGCGATCGCGGCAAATGAAACATTGGCCGGAACCCGCATCGCCAAACTCGACGCGGTGCGGGAGTTCAACCGCGATTACGAGATCGATCGCGTTCCCGCCGTTGCCGCGACGATGGTTGGTGAGCAACCCTCAATCCTGATGCTTTCGCGCGATAGTGGACGTACGCTACGAAGGCTCGACGCCGACGCTGCGAGTTTTAACTGGTGGTACAAAGCCTTTCATGTCAACCAGTACACGGACAATGTCATACCGTGGACCGCGCTGCTCTACGCGTGCGTCGCTGGTGTCATCACGCTCGCGCTTTTCGGATATCTGTTGTTTTGGTGGCGGCGCAAGCGGGCGATCCCGGCGGCGCCAACGGGCGCGGGCCCGTTTACCGCACGCAACCTCCACAGGAAAGTGGGTGTCGTTGTTGGCGGCGTGCTGATCATGCAACTCTTCGCCGGCACATACATCTGGCTGAGTCTCGGCCCCCTCAATGATCCATTCCGCGGCAAGACCAGCTTTGCGAGGGATTGGAGCGCGGGTATTCCCGCTCAGCAGATACTTGCGGATTCCAAAGCAGTGCTCACCCTGGTCGCCGGCATGCTGCCGGCAAGTCCGCGCCCCGTCCAGGCGATTGAATGGCGCAAGCTCGGAAATCGGGACGCTTGGTTTGTCACGTCGCGCAAGGATGAACGGCCAGTCGTTTTCGATGCCGCAACGGGCGCGCGAATCGACGCCCTTCACCCTGACGTTGCGGGAGAGATTGCCCGTCAGGAAACGGTTGGGCAGCCGACCTTCGACTATTTGGGTCCGCTGCACTTCGCATCGATGGATCTGAATCAGCGTTTACCCGCATATCGTTTCCGATTCAAAGATGCCAATGTGACGGACATATACGTACTCCAGAATACCGGTGAAATCATCATGCGGAGACCCGCTTTCTGGCGTTTGTTCGGACCGTTCCTGGCCACGCACATGCTTGCAGTGAGCAAGAACAAGGTCGTGGATATTACGTTGCTTGCACTATTCCAGATCGGTTTTCTGGTCGTGATCGTGACCGGTTGGAGGCTGCAGTTTCCCGGCAAACAGGCATATGCCAAAAAATGGGGTCGCAGCGCTGCACCTGTCAAGGGGTCGCAGCCAATTTCAATTGGCGCGGACAATAGCAATGCCGGAGCGCGGCTATGAGCGAGGAGCCTTCCGATGCGGCAAGGGCAGAGTGCAAAGGCGAGCCTGCGTTTGGTAACCCCTTGCATGGTTCAACCATTGGGCCCGCGATTCGCCCCGCCATTTCGTACCAGAGGGGTGATCGGATCGCATTGGCCGCCGGAATTGTCCTTACGGTGTTGCTGGTTTGCTTTTTCATCTGGAGAATGGAAGGGAATCTGACTCGAGATTGGGCGCTGGGACCCGTACCGGCATCGACACCAACACCACCTTCCCCGGCGGCCAAGAAATGAAGAACTTGGCGACTTTTTTATTGACCCGACGCCAGCTGGAGATTCTTTACGGGCCCAAAGCTTCGCGCCTGGCTGCACTGAAAACTACCCGGCGCATAATTGGCGCCACGCTATGTTGCGTCCTAACCGGAGAACTGCCATGAACCGTCGCGAAGCCCTTCAATCCGCCGCTGTCCTAGCCCTCGCCGTCGCGGCAACGTCCGCATCAGCCGCCGACGATCAAACTCACAAACACGATCACGCCGCCATGTTGAAGTATCAGCCGCTGCTGAACGCGATGGGCGACTGTATCACCAAGGGCGAAGTGTGTCTCGCTCACTGTCTGGTGCTGCTGGGCGACGGTGACAAGTCGATGGCGGAATGCTCGAAGTCCGTGAATCAGATGCTCGCCATCTGCAATGCCCTGCAGAAGCTTGCGGCACAACAGTCGAAGAGGACACCGGCGCTGGTCAAGATTGCGCTGGAAACCTGTACGGAGTGCGAAAAAGAATGCCGGAAGCACGAAAAGAAGCACGCCGAATGCAAGGCGTGCGCGGAATCCTGCGCGGAATCCATCAAGCAATGCAAGGCGTTTGTAGCTTGAATCCTGGCGATTTCCGCATCGCCGGTCGTGCACGCATTGCGCGTTGTGGAAGCGCAATGCAGTAACGGCAACGGCGGGCGAACGATCCCGCTCCGGGTAAAAATAGATTCACCATTCAAAGGAGACCACAATGGATCGACGAGAGTTTCACGCCGCCGCACTGACCGCAATACTCGCTGCCGCCGCCCGCGATGCAACGGCGGCCCCACCGGACCCACCCAAGCCCGCCGTGGACACGCATGACATGAATAGCATGCCGCCGACCTGGGCGGGCAAGGAGCAGATCGCCATGTTGCTCTACCCCGGATTCACCGCGCTCGACCTGATCGGCCCGCAATACATGTTCGCGAGCCTGATGGGCGCCACCGTGCATCTGGTCGCCAAGACGCGGGAACCCGTCGTGAGCGATACGCGTGTCGCCATTGTTCCGTCGGCCACGTTCGACGAGTGCCCGAAGGACCTCGATATCCTGTTCGCCCCGGGCGGCTCAACCGGCACGCTGGCCGCAATGCAGGACGAGGCCACGTTGCGATTCCTCGCGGATCGCGGTGCGCGCGCGAAGCTTGTGACCAGCGTATGCACCGGCTCATTGCTGCTGGGCGCGGCCCGGCTGTTGCGGGGCTATCGGGCAACCTCACACTGGGTGGCGCGCGATCTGCTCAAGTATGTTGGCGCGATTCCGGTGAACCAGCGGGTGGTGGAAGATCGCAATCGCATCACGGGCGCGGGCGTGACGGCAGGGCTCGATTTTGGACTGGCGATCCTCGCGAAATTGCGCGACCAGCCTTACGCCGAAGCGGTGCAACTGCTCGCGGAATACGCGCCCGCGCCGCCATTCTCTGCGGGTTCGGTCGAAACGGCGCCCAAGGCGGCCAAGCGTGTCGTCGACGGCATGTTTGTCGGCTTCATTAAGGAACTGACTGCCGTTGCAAAGGACTCGCAGGCCAGGCGCTGAGTGAGCGGCTGACATGACTTGACTGCGCGATGATGAAATTTGCGAAACTTGTAAATGAATAAGATAAACACAAGCACTGGCGAGCTTTGCGGCACGAAAATGGCTGAAAAGCCGCGCCAAATGGCGATCTACGTGTTTTGCGCGCATGCAGATTGCTTGCATGCATTCGCCCAGCATGGATAGAAACCCACCTAACGAATGCGGGTTTTCCTGTATTACCTTTTGACACAGCCACACGCTAGACTGCATTCATCCATGACCTATCTCAACTTCACTCGCCGCGCTCGTCTCACGCTTTGGCTCGCCGCCATTGCGCTGCTGTTCGCCGCGCTGTCGCCGACGCTGCACGCGTGGCGTGCGGAAGGGCAGCCGAAGCAGTTCACCGAGTTGTGCACGTCGATGGGTTTCGTGAAGGTGGCGCTGGATGACACCGGCATGCCGGCCAAGCCAGTCAAGTACAGCCACGATTGTGCGTCATGCCTCTCACCGGGGTCGTTACTGGCGCTGGTTGGCGGCGATGCCTTGCATATTCCCACCACCTTCGGCCGTGAACCCTCGCCAAGTCTGGCGCGCAAACAAGTTTCCCTCTCCCGCCATCACGCGTTCGCGTGGGCGCAAGCACCTCCCGCTTTCTCCTGATCCGCTAACAAACTGTCGACTGCCACGCAGTCGGCCCGTCACCTTCGGACGCTTTTGCGCCCGGATGCGTGATTGTTTGTTGTTCCCAGCCATCGGGAACATCCCGTGCGCATCAACCATTTGATTGTTCCGCAAAAGGCGAACAGTCAGCGAGACAAAAGGAGACGTTGAAATGACCAGCGCGATACTTGGCAGGAAGAAAATAATTACCTTGAGTTGCGTTTTCCTTGGCGCGATGAACGCCACGAACGCGGCCTACGCAGCGGATGCGATATCTGCGGCAGATGCGGTATCCGCTGCCGCCGCGGCGGATGCCGGCAAAAGCAGCGCGGAACAGCGGTTGGAAGAAATGGTCGTCAAGGGCGAGCGGCCCGGGGTGCCCGCCAATGTGCCTTCCACCACCGCGGGCGTGACGGCACAGCAGATCGAGGAAAAGATCAATACGGTGACCTCGGCGGGCGCACTGCAGTATTTGCCCAGCGTGCATGTGCGGGAGCGCTACGTCGGCGATGTGAACGGCGTATTGGTGATGCGCGTGAACTCCTCGGTATCGAGCGCGCAAACAACGGTGTATGCCGATGGCTTGTTGCTCTCCAATTTCCTCAACAACAGTTTTTCCACCGCGCCGCGCTGGGGCATGGTGTCACCGAATGAAATCGAGCGCATCGATGTGATGTATGGTCCGTTCTCGGCACTTTATCCGGGCAACTCTGCGGGCGGGGTGGTGAGCATGACCACGCGCATGCCACGCAAGTTTGAAGCGCAGGTGAAGCTCGATGTGTTCGGTCAGCGCTTCAAGGAGTATGCGACAGACGACAAATTTGTCGGCGGGCACATCGCCGCTTCGCTGGGTAACAAAATAGGTAATTGGTCGTGGTGGTTGAATGCCGATCACCTGGATAACGAGGGGCACCCACAAACTTTTGTCGCGGCAGCGCCGAAAGCCGCCGCGACCCTGCCGGCCGCGATCATCACGCCGGGCGCGACACAAAATACGACCATCGTCACCGGCGCGCTCAATGACATCGATACGGGAAATCTGCCGCGGGTGACCACCGCCTCGTCGGGTGCGGACCGCAGCGTGCAAGACAACGGAAAAATCAAGATCGCTTACGAGATTACGCCCCAGGTACGCGCCAGCTACACCCTGGGTATCTGGCAAAACACGTCCGATAAAAAGGGCGAAAGTTATCTGCGCGATTCGGCCGGAAATGTCATCTACGGCACGCGAGCGGTCACCGGCCCATACCGGTATCTTCGCTTCAATGGCGTGGATTACACCGTCACGGCGCCGCCGACCAGTCGCGCGGAAAGTGTACATTTCATGCATGGACTGTCGCTAAAATCAGAAGCGGGCGGGATGTGGGATTGGGAAGTGATCGCCAGTTTGTTCCGGCAGAATAGGGAGCAGACACGCACCTCCGGCGCCACGTCCGGCACCACGTCCAGCGAGGATTCGTTGCTGGCCGGCACGTTCACGCAAGCCGATGGGACTGGCTGGCGCAATATTGACATGCGGGGAGATTGGCGGCCGGGCGGCGATCGAGACAGCCTGCACCAGGTTAGTTTCGGCGCGCATGCCGACAGTTACAAATTGAAAACGGACACGTTCAACCTAGCCGCGGGAAGCTGGCTGACCAGTCCGATCACGGGTGCGCCGACGGCGACCTCACGGGGAAAAACCGAAACGCACGCGCTGTACGCGCAGGATGTCGTGCAACTTGATCCCGCACTGAAATTGGTCGCCGGGGTCCGGCTGGAAAGCTGGAAAGCCTCACAAGGCAGCAACAACACGGTGACTTACCCCGAGAGCACCAAGAACGCTGTTTCGCCGAAATTGTCACTCTCTTATCAGGCCGGGCAGGATCTGGCGCTACGCGGTTCTTACGGCCTGGGGACGCGCTTCCCGACGGTCAGCGAGTTGTTCGCCAATCTCACGATTCGAAATGCGGCCGGTGTTACGTTGACCAACTTTGCCACGCTGCCGCCGCCGTATAACACGGTCCGGAACGATGCGAATCTCCAACCGGAATCGGTCAACTCCTGGGATCTGACTGCGGAGAAGCTGTTTCCCAAGGGTGTCGTGCGCGCGTCGTTTTTTGGCGAAGAGAAACGCGACGCGCTGATCAGCCAGACGGACATTACAACCTTGCCGAGTCTGGATTCTGCGTTGACGGGCTACACGATTTCCAGCATTCAGAACGTCGACAAAGTGCGTACCTATGGCATTGAAGCGGCACTGGAACTGAATGACTGGTGGATACAAGGCTTCGATTTTGCTGGCAGCGTGACGTATACGCATTCGAAAATCACCGCAAACGCGAAGCTCCCAGGTTTGGTCGGCACCGATCAGCCGCGTATCCCGGATTGGCGCGCCACACTGGTGTCCACGTATCGTGCATCGGACCAACTGTCGCTCAGCCTGAGCTATCGCTTCAGCGGTCGTCAGCATAACGGCCTCTTCAATACCGCGACCAATCAATACAATGATCCGAATCCGGATGTGTATGGCGCGGTCAGTCACTACAGCGTGTTCGACGCCAAGGCAAATTACCGGCTGACGAAGCAATGGGCGGTATCGCTGGGCATCAACAATCTCGGCAGTTTCAAGTACTACGTCAATCCGAATCCCTACCCGCAACGCACTTATTATGCGGGTGTGAAATATGACTATTGAGGATGCCATGCGAATTTGCAGACGTTTGATGATGTGTTGCATCGGCATGCTTGCCTGCGCCAGTTTGACGGCGACGGCCCAGGAGAAGGCGCGCCCGATGGGTGGGATGAAGGCGGCGGGAAAGCCCCGTGCGGCATTGGCGCTTGGCGCCGCCTTCGCGCCGGATGGAAAGCTCTGGGTGTCCGGCCTCGATGAGGATGCTCACCTGTTCATTCAGTCGAGCGCGGATTCTGGCGCCACCTGGAACCCGCGCCAAATCCTGGAGACCGAGGGCGATGCCATCTCGGCAGATGGCGAGAATCGCCCCAAGATTGCCTTTGGGTCGGGACGCGCCGATGGCGTGGTGGTGATTGCTTATACCAAGCCGCTCGCCAAACCGTTCACCGGCGATATTCGCATGCTCCGCTCCGGCGACGGTGGCAAGACTTTCTCCCCCCCATTCACGGTGCACGATGACCGGCAGCAAATTACGCATCGTTTCGAATCGATTGCGTTCGACCGCAAGGCCGATCTGTATGTCACTTGGGTGGACAAACGCGATCTCGAAGCGGCGCCAGCCCGCGAAAGCGGCGGAAAGCGATCGTCGTATCAGGGCGCGGCGATTTACGGCAAGGTGTCGAAAGATGGCGGAAAGACCTTTGGCGCCGATCTCAAGCTGGCCGATCATTCGTGCGAGTGTTGCCGCATTGCCATGGTTGATTCCCCGCAATCCGGCATGGTGGCGATGTGGCGGCACGTTTTTGAAGGCAGTATCCGCGATCACGGCTTTGCCTCATTGTCCGATCTCGGCGGCAACCACCCGCCCGCCCGCGCGACCGAAGACGGCTGGGTGCTGGCGGGATGCCCGCATCACGGGCCCGGCCTGGCCAACGCCTCGCCCGCCGGTTTCCACTCGGTATGGTTCGGCTTGAAGGACGGGAAATCCGCCGTACGATATGGCCGGCTGTCTGAAAAAGGCCTGCCGGTCGGGAAGGTCCGTGAACTACCGGACGACAAGGCCGAGCATGCGGATGTGGTCGCTAACGGTAAATCGGTTGCCATCGCCTGGCGCAGCTTCGACGGTGAGCGTACAAATCTGCGCGCATGGGTTTCAACGGACGATGGCGTAACATTCACGCAGAGAGAGCTCGCCGCGACGACGGAAGACAACGATCATCCGCGCATGCTCACCCACGGCGGGAACGCTTACGCGGTTTGGCGAACAAACAAGGCCATCAATGTTTACAAGATTTCGTTCTGACGTCACCGCCATCGTGGTGGCGGCATGTTTGCCGTGCGTGTCACTTGGCGCGCCGAATGTCGTCAAGCATTTCGACAAGGCAACCTGGGCGCAGATGACCACATCGCTTTCCAAGCCCAGCGTCGTGGTCTTTACCACCACCGATTGTTCATTCTGCCCGGCGGTGATCGATGCGCTGGCACGTGAACTTCACCCGAAAGGCAAGTCGCGCGCGAAATTGATCGTCGTCGTGATGGATGGCGCGGGGCAGGCTGATACGCTGCCGGAAAATCCACACTACCGGCGCGCCGACGACTTGTATGCCTTCAGCGGACAGGACCTCGCCCTGCGTTATTCGGTCAATCCCGATTGGCGCGGACTCACGCCCTATGTCGCACTGATTCCCAGGAAGGGCGCACCCCGTTTCGTCACGGGTCCGCCATCGACAGCAGACCTGGATGCGCTGCTCGCCTCCCGATAGATTTTCCCAATGCAGTATCTCAATCTTTACCTCATCAAGGACTCATCATGAAAAAAATCGCTTTGCTCATTGCTCTTTCGTTCTCGCTCGCCGCCCAAGCAGAGGTGAAGGTCGATCAACCCTGGGTGCGCGGCACCATTGCGGCGCAAAAATCAACCGGCGCGTTCATGACGCTCACCAGTGACAAGCCCGTCAGCCTCGTTTCCGCCGCATCGCCCGCCGCGAAGATTGTCGAGATCCACGAAATGAAGATTGAGAACAACGTGATGAAGATGAAAGCGATGCCAAAGCTCGACATCGTTCCCGGCAAGCCGACTGAACTGAAGCCGGGCAGCTATCACGTCATGCTGATCGAGTTGGTGAAGCCGTTGAGCAAGGGGGACTCCGTTCCGCTGACGCTGGAATTCAAGGATGCCGATGGCAAATCCAGCAAACAGGAAGTCAAGGCGGAAGTGCGTGATTTGACGTCGGGACCCGCCGCGCACAAGTGACGTGCGCTTCGCCAACAATTAGAACTCAAGCACTGGCGCGGCTTTCCCGGCAATAGTCCGCTAGAAGCCGCGCCAGTGCTTGAGTTTGCTTCCGCCGTTTGGAACAGTCGGGGCGCTGACTTTTCCGCTTCACGCTTCCGCAAAAACGTGGCGCCTTACCATTTCTTCCATCAGGAATCTCATTTCGTTTTCCTGCAAGCCGGATGTTTGTGCATGCAGTTCGCGCACGATGCCCAGAAAACGCTCCAGCACAGCCGGCTCAAAGTGATTGCCGCGTCCCTGTTCGAGAATTTGTATGGATTCGTCCAGTGACAATGGCGCCTTATACGGGCGCCGCGAGGTAAGCGCGTCGAACACGTCGGCAATGGCAAATATTCGTGCCGCCAACGGGATTGCATCGCCCGACAAGCCCGCCGGATAGCCCGATCCATCCCACTTTTCGTGGTGGCACGAAACCACGTCGCGGGCGCCATCGAGCCAGCCCGCGCCACTAACGATTTCCTCGCCCAGCGGCACGTGGGACCGCATGATGTTCATCTCTTCTGGTGTGAGTCGACCGGGCTTGAGGAGAATGGCATCCGGTATGCCGATCTTTCCCGCGTCGTGCAAAAAGCTGCCGGCAATCAGCGACTGCATGCGGGCGCCGGACAAACCGAGCGCTTCGCCGAGCTTGGCCGCAATCCACGTAACGCGAAAGTTATGCGCCCCGGTGTCGGAGTCGCGCTTGGCGATGGCCCGCCCGAGTGCTTCCATCATCGCGATATGCGATTCAAGAATCTCCCTGGTCTTGCGTGCATTTTCGGCGAGCAGGCGCACCACAATCGGGTATAGCGCGCCCCCGCAAAATAGTGAAGCCAGACATACCATCAACGCCGCGATCAGCGCATCATGCAGGATTTGCTGGTGCTGCCAATCGGGGATGATGCGGACACCCTCGAAAAAACCATTTGGTGCGCCTTTGTCGTTACGTAGCGGAACGAACACCCGCACCGCCCACAACCCTTCATTCACTTGAAGGCTCTCGTAAAAAGATTTTTGGTAGTTGGGCCGTCCGTGTTTGGGCAGCGAAGGCTCTACTTGCTTGCCCAGCGCTGTCAATTTTTCGGCCAATTTTTCGCCGGACTGATTGTAAATTTCGGCGATTTCAAATATGCCGCCGACCAGCACCGTCGCTGCTTCCGCCGCGCTCTCCTCGGGTTTCTGCAAGGCCTTTTGGTTGTTGCCGTGATGCGCGATCACGCGCCTCGATTCTTCGCCGGCAAATGCGACCAGTTGCTCCTCGGCATTTTCCCTCGCGATATACCAGGCGACTGGACTAGCCACCGCGGCCATGACCACGCTGACCATTGCGATGCGAACCGCGATATCTTGCTTCGAAAATGCCATAGACCGGTTGGTTTATTGGGGACTAATTCAGCACGGCGCCTGAATCACGAAAACAGGATTCATCATGATACGTCAGCCGGTCCGGCCCCGGCGGCAATTGACCGGCGATCCTCGCGCCGCCCGTGTGTGCCGTCGCCTAGTCGCCCGCTGGAGCCAGGCTTAGTGCCATGGCGCACGCCGACGCGGGACATGCGCCGCGAAATTCCTCGGAGCGGCGAATGGCGTCCGGCAGGTTTTCGCGCGCGACGGGCTTGAAGCCGAATCGCGGAAAATACCCTTCGCCAGTCGTGGTAAGCAATACCAGTTGCCGGATGCCAAGGTTTTTGGCAAGCGCAATCGCGCGAGCGCACAGTGCGGCCCCAAGGCCTTGGTTGCGGTTGGGCACATCGACTGCACATGAACGCAACAATGCGGTATCACCATACGGTTCGATGCCTGCGCAGGCCACAATGCGTCCTGCCACTGTCGCAACCATGAAAGTTCCAAGGTGTTCCCCGGCACCGGCCAGCGGCAGGTCGCAGGATTGCAGCAGCGCGCGAACGGCCGGCCAGTCCGCGGTCGTGGCGGGCCGATAGGCGATCAAACCTCTCGTGTTGATATCAGATTGATTTTGCACCTTGACCGGCCTCGTACCACGGCTTCGACGCATTCACCACTTTCACCACCAGCAACATGATCGGCACTTCGATCAGCACGCCCACCACGGTCGCCAGCGCGGCGCCGGACTCAAATCCGAACAGGCTGATCGCCGCTGCAACGGCAAGCTCGAAGAAATTTGATGCGCCGATCAGCGCGGACGGACAGGCGACTGCGTGTGTCTCGCCCAGCTTGCGATTCAGCCAATAGGCCAGCGTGGAATTGAAGATCACCTGCAGGAGGATCGGCACTGCCAGCAGCGCGATCACCAGCGGCTGCTTGAGAATCGCGTTGCCCTGAAAGGCGAACAGCAACACCAGCGTGGCCAGCAGCGCGGCAATCGACCAAGGCTGGATGCGATGCAGCGCGCGATCGAGTACCTCCGCGCCGCGCGCGAGCAACATGCGCCGCACAACTTGCGCGATCAGCACCGGAATCACGATGTAGAGCACCACCGACGTCAGCAACGTCGCCCAGGGCACGGTGATGCTTGATACACCGAGCAGGAAGGCGACCAGCGGCGCAAAGGCAAACACCATGATGAGATCGTTGAGCGCCACCTGCGACAACGTGAAATACGGATCGCCGTTGGTGAGGCGGCTCCAGACAAACACCATTGCCGTGCACGGTGCCGCCGCCAGCAATATCAGGCCAGCGATGTAACTATCGATCTGTTCGGCCGGCAGCATGGGCGCGAATAATTGGCGGATAAACAGCCACGCAAGGAAGGCCATCGAGAATGGTTTGACCAGCCAGTTCACCACCAGCGTCACACCGATGCCGCGCACATGCTCGCGGATCTGGCCGAGCGCGCCAAAGTCAATGCGGATCAGCATCGGGATGATCATGATCCAGATGAGCAACCCGACCGGCAGGTTGACCCGCGCGATCTCAAGCGCTGCGATAGCCTGAAAAACCGCGGGAAGCGCCTGTCCCAGCAGGATGCCAACCACGATGCACAGCGCCACCCACGCGGTCAGGTAGCGTTCAAAAAATTCAGCGGTGCCGGAGCCGCAGAGGACGCCGGACAAACAGGTGGGGCAACCTGGCTCATTGCGCGTGGATCCGCTTCAGCTCATTGGCCAGCGCAAGGTGCTCGAGTTTTTCCACCGGCAGATTGACCAGCAGCTCGATACGCCGTCGAATGGCGTGAAACACTTGTTCAAACGCGTGGCGTTTTTCGGCGTCGCTGCCTTGGGTGTTGGACGGATCGGGAAATCCCCAATGCGCGGTCGCGGGATGTCCTGGCCAGACGGGACACACTTCACCCGCCGCGTCATCGCACACGGTGATGATGATGTCCATTCTCTGTGCACCGGGCTGGGCATACTCGTCCCATGATTTGCTGCGGACATTTTCGGTGAGGTAGCCGATGGTGCGGGCCATCTCGATCGCAAAAGGATTCACGCGTCCGCTTGGCATGCTGCCGGCGCTGAAGGCCTGGAAGCGTTCCCTCCCGATGGTATTCAGAAGCGCTTCCGCCATCACCGAACGCGCCGAATTGTGGGTGCACAGAAACAGCACATTGAAGAGGCGATCAGCCATTGCAGCATGCCTTTGCCGCCGTTTTTTCGACCGCAACCGGTGCGGGGCAGCATGAGGTGCCGCAACCGCTGCCTGCGGCGTTCTCCGCCCCTGCTGCACCCTGGTGGCTTTGCTCACCATAAAAAGGAATGGCGTCAAGCGAATGAAAGCTTTCCCAGGCGATGCCGGATGGATCCTGCACCCAGTACTTGTCGGATTTGGCATAGCAGCAATTGGCGCCTCTTTCCTCGGTGATCGCGGCATCTGCCGTCTGCAGGCGCGCGTGGATTTCCTCGAGCTCTTCGCCGGAATCGGCTTGAAATCCCAGGTGGTTCAAGCCTGTTCCATTGGTGCGCGCGGAAATGGCGAAGTTGACGCGTGGATCGTCGAGCATCCATTTCGCGTAATCATTCTTCAATACGGTCGGTTGCATGCCGAACATGGCGGAGTAAAAGCGTGCGCTTTGTTCGAGATCGCTCACGGCAACATGTACGTGAAAACGTTTCATGATTATTTCCTTTTGGAAATGGTTGCGGGATTTTTCTGCGGGCTGGCCGTGTATTTGCCAACCTCGCAAGCGGGGACTGACGATTTGCCGGGAGCACAACCCGCGCCCACGCAGCAGTTTTCAGTGAGGTATTCGACCAATCCGTTCATGGTCGGGAAATTCGTTGCATAAATGATGGAGCGGCCGTTTGGCGTCGCGATCGTCAGTCCGGCGTTGGTCAGTTCCTTCAGATGGAAGGACAAGGTGGCATTTGGAACGCCAAGGCTTTCGGCAATGGCGCCAACGGCCAAGCCTTGCGGACCGGCTTCGACCAGCAGGCGAAAAATACGCAGCCGCGTTTCCTGCGCGAGTGCACCCAATGCGTTGATGATGTCTTTTATTTCCATATTTCTAATAATATCGAAATGATGGTTGTGGTGTCAACCCCGGATGTAAGATTTTTCTGCCGCAGCTGACTGATCGTATGAAAGCGGGGCGAATCCGCGCAGAATATCTTCGCGTATGTGATCGCGCAGCTCCCCTACCCATCCGATCGGAACTCTTCCTTATGCATTTGTTCGTCTCACTGTTCGCTACTGTTCTGCTTTCGTTTGCAGCAAGCGCATCCGCGCAATCGCCACGCACTTTGAAGCCGCTTGAATTCGGCGTCGGCATGTTCCAGCCGGACAAGGAAAAGAATGACGCGACCTACCAGCCGCTGGCCGACTATCTGGCCAAAGCCCTGGGCCAACCAGTCAGGCTGCGCACGGTCGATACCTGGGAGGGCCTCGCCAAATCGCTGGCCTCGGGCGAGACCGACATGGCCCTGATGGGCCCGTGGGGCTACGTGCTGGCCAACCATCAGGCCGGCGCCGAAGCTGTTGCCACCATTCTCTATCAAGGCAAGCCAGAGTATTTCGCCATCATGGTCACCGGGCCAAACAGCGGCATCCGGAAGATCGATGACTTGAAGGGCAGGACTTTTGCGTTTGGCGATAAAGGATCCACGTCGGGTTATCTGATTCCGAGTCACGAATTCCAGAAGCGCGGCATCGATCCCGACAAGTTCTTTTCCAAAGTTATTTACACCAAACACCAGGCCATTGAAACTCAGGTAACACGCGGGGAGCTCGATGCCGGCGCCGACTACAACCGCAACCGCGATGCAATGATCGCCGACGGGCTGATCAAGGCCGCCGACAGCCGCATCATCTGGACTTCTGATCCGCTGCCCAATGACGCACTCGCCATATCGAAGGACCTTGCCCGCGACAAGACATTCATCGCGAAGCTGGTGACGGCGCTGGAAGGCATCGGCCCGCTGCTGAAATTGCAAGCCAATTTGCTGCCCAGGAACTACACCGGGTTTGTCGCAAAAACCAACACCTACTACAAGCCAATCCGCGATGCCGGACTGGAAAGTGGAAAGTTGACGCCGGTAAAGCACTAATCTGTTGTAACTTGTCTCATTCCAAATGAATCTCGCCTTTGTCCTCACCATTGAACATCGTTGACCAAAGCATCCCGGCGAATGACGTTTCTCCGCTCAATCGTGCTTCGCGCGTCCGAGGCTTTTCGAGCCGCCGCAGCACACTGCTGCTGGCCCTCTACGCCCTGCTGATCGTCACCTGCCTGGTCAGCTTGTATCAGGCCGGCGACCTGTCGCTCGGCCGTAAACCATGGGAAAACCTGCTCACGACCGCGAGCGAACTTTCGCGGCCCAGCTTTATCGATGTGTGGTTCGGCGACCCGCATCTCGAATACAAATCCGATGATGGCCGGGTATTGCGGGTCGAAGACCGGCGCGTCAGCGAAGCGGCGTTTCTGACGGGCCTCGGCGGCGCAATCTGGACCACGTTGAAAATCGCCACATTGGGGTCACTGCTTGCCGCTGTTCTCGGCGCACCACTGGGATTCCTGTCCGCCAAAAACATGCACGCACCGGCGGCGGTGGCGTGGGTGGCGCGGCGCGTGCTGGACGTCTGCCGCTCGATTCACACACTCGTTTTCGGGCTCCTCATTGTCGGTATCATCGGGCTCGGACCGATGGCGGGCATTCTCGCCATTGCGCTGCATTCGATGGGCACGTGGGGCAAGCTTTATGCGGAGAGCATCGAGACACTGGACATGCGGCCGCTTGAAGCGGTCCGTGCAACCGGTGCAACGCCGATTCAGGTGTGGATGTTCGCGGTGTGGCCCGCCTTGCTGCCGAATTTCATTTCCAATCATCTCTATATCTGGGAATACAACATCCGCGATTCCACCGTGCTTGGCCTGATTGGCGCCGGCGGACTCGGTTTGCTTGTATCGGAAGCAGTCTCGCTGTTCCAGTGGGGCCGACTCGCGACGCTGTTGATGGCGATCGTTTTGATGGTGGTGGCGTTTGACGCGTTATCGAGAAGGATTCGCGCGTCCATTCTTTGACGGGCCAATAAAAGGCCTTTGACAAGCCATGTAGCATCGGCAACCGAACCGCAATACAATGGGCCATCGCCCCGATGGTTGAAAGCCGGACCGACGCCATGTCAACCGCCACATCTCTTGCAAAGCCCCTCATCAGGCCGATTACCCTTTGCCCGTATTGCGACCATGTGAGCCCGGAGGGATCGAAATTCTGCGGCGCATGCGGCGCGGCGCTGCACCTGATGCCGTGCCCGCATTGCGGCGCAGTCAACGACATCACGGTCGTCACTGCGTGCTATCGCTGCCACAGCGATTTGCGCGAAAACGCCACCGTCGTGCTGCCGCCGCCCGCCCCGGCCAAACCGGTCGAGGCGGAATCCATGGAGGGAATGACGCCATACGTCACGGTAGATGCGGCTACTCGCCAGCGACCGCATGCGCTGGTGGTCGGCATTATTCTCCTCGCGTTTGCCGCAGCCAGTTACTATGCGTACCGGCAACGCACCGTGATCGGTGCGCGTGAATCCGCGCAATCGGACTCAAAGGATCGTGGTGGTTCTGATACGGGCGCGAACACCGGTACGGGTACCATCATCAAGGCGCCAGCGGTTGTAAACAATACGGTCGCCGTGCCGGTTGACCCCAAAGGTACTAAAGCCGACGGCGATCCGCCACGCGAGACCTCCGCCTCGACGGCGGCGGCGGGGCAATTGAACGCCGGTAAACCGAACGGCGATCGCGCGACCATCGCGTCACCTGCCGCAAAGGGCGAGGTCGCGCCGGACATCGCCCGTGCACGCATCGATGCCAGCAAGGGCATCGAAAAACGGAAGCTGCTCAATGGGCCCTGCACCGAAGCCGTCGCTGCCCTCGGGCTTTGCACACCAGAATCCAACCCCGGAAGGCCTTGACATGACATCAATAACTTTTCGCGCGATCGCCATCGTTGCATCAATTTCCCTGATGCTCCATGGCGGTGTCGTTGGCGCTGCGGCGGAATACAAGATCGTGACCGCCTCCGACAAAGGCACCTACTACGCGATTGGCAAGGACCTGGCCAAATTCGTGGCGCCCGAGGCCGACATTCAATTGGAGGTATTGGCCACATCCGGTTCAGCGGCGAACGTCAAGTTGCTGCGCTACGAACCCGGCGTGAAACTTGCAATTGTTCAGGCCGATGTATATCAGGCCTTTATCGATCAGGGGACCGGCGGCAACAAGGAAGCTGCTTCAATTATCCGGCCACTGCGGGTCATCCTGCCGCTGTATAACACCGAGATCCATTACATCGTTCGCGCCGACTCGGACCTGAGTTACCTGCACGACCTGAAGAATGCAAAGATCAATGGCGGAGTGGTCGGCAGTGGCGCGGCGCTTATCACGCACACGCTTTACCGGATGATGTTCAACGGACCGATGCCCGAAGCAAACGCCAGCTTCCTGTCCAACGAAGAAGCCCTGGTCAAGCTGATTACCGACAAGTCGATCGATGTCGTCGTCATCGCAGCCGGACAGCCTGCGCCGCTGATCGCCAATATGAAGCCCGAGGCGCAGAAATTCATCAAGCTCCTCAAGTTCGACCCCAATCACCCGAGCAGCAAATCGCCTTTGACCGTTTACTCACCCGCCAAGGTGCTTGCCAGCAGCTATCCGAATTTGCTGACGGCGGATTTCACGACGATTTCCGTAGGTGCGTTTCTGGTGACCTACGACTACAACCTGAAGGGCACGATGGAATATTTCACCCGCTTCGGAAAATCGTTGTGCCGCAATTTCCCGAAGCTGCAGGCGGAAGGACATCCGAAGTGGCGTGAGGTCGACCTGGCGTTGCCGAATCTGGGGCCTGGCTGGACGTACTACCCGCCAACGACACGGGAGATACGCGCCTGCCTCGGAAAGAAACCAACCACGGCGGCTGTTGCGCCGGCTTCCAAGACTACGCAAAAATGCGCGGCGGAAGAACGAATTTTGGGGTTGTGCAAGTAGTCTGGATCCTTCTATTTCTGGATTCATCAAGTCCATTGGACCTGAAGAACAGACAAAGGGAACGCACGTTGCAAACTGAACGTCCGTATTGGTTTCCCGCCAAAAAATATGGGTGGGGTTGGGGAGTTCCCGACGTTTGGCAAGGCTGGGTTGTTCTGGCAGTTTTTTTCGCGCTGTTGTTTGCAGGCACATTTTTGTTCCCGCCCCGCACGGAATCTGGCGCTTACGTCATGTTTGTTGCGTTACTCTGCGGCTTGCTCGTTGCGGTTTGCTGGATCAAAGGCGAGCCGCCGCGCTGGCGTTCGCGCAAGGACGATGCCGCCTGACGCATAGCACTTTTATTGGATCGGGTGGTGAGCTAGGAAAGCCGGGCCGCAATGGCCCGGCACTACTTCTCTGTCAAGCTGGTTCCGGCACGCTGGGTAATCCAGCCAGCGCCATCGCCAATTCGCTTTCATCGTAATGTTCGTCGGTCAATTCTCCGGCAAAGTACTTCTGGTAGGCCGTCATGTCGAAATGTCCGTGGCCGCACAAATTGAACAAAATGGTTTCGGACTTGCCTTCGCGCTTGCAGCGCATTGCCTCGGCAATCGCGCCTTTGACCGCGTGGTTCGCCTCCGGCGCGGGGACGATGCCCTCATGGCGGGCAAACAGCACACCGGCCTCAAAGCACTCCACCTGGTTGTACGACACTGCTTCGAGCAATCCCAGTTCTTTGCAGTGCGACACCAGCGGCGCCATGCCGTGATAGCGCAGACCGCCCGCGTGAAATCCCGGCGGCGTGAACTGGCTTCCCAATGTATGCATCTTGGTCAATGGCGTCATGCGGCCGGTATCGCCGAAATCGTAGGCGTACTTGCCGCGGGTCAGCGATGGGCATGCTGCGGGTTCCACTGCCACGATGCGCGACTTCTGGCCACCACGCAATCCGTGTCCGATGTAGGGAAAGGCAATGCCCGCAAAATTGGAGCCGCCACCCGTGCAACCGACCACCACATCGGGCCAGGAGTCGGCCATCTGCATCTGCTCCATGGCTTCCTGGCCGATGATGGTCTGGTGCAACAGCACATGATTGAGTACCGAGCCGAGTGCGTACTTGGTGTCTTCGCGCTGCACGGCCAACTCAACTGCCTCGGAAATGGCGATGCCCAGGCTGCCAGGATGATTCGGGTTCTTGGCCAGCACCGAACGCCCGAAAACGGTTTCATTGGATGGTGACGCCACGCATCGCGCACCGTAAGTTTCCATCACCGCGCGTCGATAGGGCTTCTGGTCATAAGACACACGCACCTGGAATATTTCAACTTCCAATCCGTACAGAGAACCCGCGAACGCGAGCGACGTTCCCCACTGGCCCGCCCCTGTTTCGGTGACGAGCCGCTTTACGCCTGCTTCCTTGTTATAAAACGCTTGTGGCACCGCCGTGTTGGGTTTGTGGCTGCCTGCGGGGCTGACGCCTTCGTATTTGTAGAAAATCTTGGCCGGCGTACCGAGCGCCTTTTCCAGCCCGTGTGCCCGGTACAGCGGCGTCGGTCGCCACAAACGGTAAACATCGCGCACCGGCTCAGGAATTTCAATCTCCCGCTCCAAACTCACCTCCTGCATGATCAATGCCATGGGGAAGAGCGGCGCAAGATCATCCGGGCCGACCGGCTTCAATGTCCCCGGATGCAACACTGCCGGCACCGGCGTGGGCAAATCCGCCTGAAGGTTGTACCAGAAACGCGGCATCTGGTTTTCGTCCAAAAGATACTTTGTCTGCTTGCTCATAATTGCTCCGGAAGGAAATTGAACTACACGAAATAATGCCACACCGGGCTCCCGCTACAGAGCGCAACCGGTTGAATACTCTTCTCCTTACTTGACCTCGGGCGCCTCCGCCGAGAGCACGTCGCCTGGGCCAAATATCCACGTCCGCGTGATGTGCAGAATGTCGGTGTCGCGCCTGAAACTTTCCGGGAATCGATCGAACGGCGTGGAAAGCGTCACGATTCGCCGCACGGCGTCCTTCAGGACTTTATCCGCCCGCGTGGTGTGAATTTCAATGTCTTCGACTTCGCCGTTCGCCTTGATCGCCACGGTCACTTGCACCGCGCCGTGGATGCCTTTCGCGCGCGCCTGGCCCGGGTAATTCAGATTGCCGACACGCTCAATCTTCTGGCGCCAGCTGTCGACGTACGTCGCAAACCGGTACTCCTGCGTGCGACCGCCGACATACTTGCGCTTCGGACGTTGCTGGTAGGAATCGAATTCCTTGGCAATTTGCGCTTCCAGCCGCTGGATTTCGATGGACTTTTGCATCAGGTCCGACGTGCTGGCGGGGTCGGGTGTACCGGTCGATTTCTGGGCGATTTCACCCTGCATGATTTTCGCTGTTGAGCGCACCTGCGTCATCAGCGTCTTCATTTCCTGCTCAAGCTGCTTGACGGTTTCCTGGGCCTGACGCGCGTTCTTGGCCGCCGATTGTTCGATGGCGGGCAGCGGCGTCGCCGCGCGGCGCTTCTCGTCGGTATTGCCGCCACCGTCAAGATTGGCTTGCGCCAGTGCATCGGCCTTGATGGGCTTGGTGGCCGACTTGGCATTGACCAGCACGACATCCATGATGTTGTGGGGCGGCGAGAACTGGCGGGGATCAAACAGCTTGGCGCCGACACCGAAGAGCAATAACAAGTGGAAAGCAACCGAGGAAAGCACCGACGATTGCATCGGCACCGAGACGGCGAGCGCCTTTTGCACGGAGAGAAACACCGGCGGCGGCGGGAGAGCAGCCACCGCATCGAGTCTTTGATTGATGCGGGTATCGAGCTTGCGGGCAAATTCGCGTTGCTTGTCAAGCATGGCGAATCGGCATTATCTCAGGCGAAAAACACATAGCCTCATTCTAGCAGGGTGCTAGAGAAGCGGAGCTTGGTCCGCCAGCGAAAACCGCCCCGAAATGTCCCAATAGTCCAACTCCCCGACTTTCACCGTCACCGGCGTCCTGGGCGGCAACTCGGGATTACGATCGAGCTTCACGATCAGGGGCAATGAGTTGGCGCGTACCAGCTCATCACGGATCATGGCGCCCTCAAATTGCGTGATGCCCTCCTGTTCCAGATAACGCAGGCACCAGTAGCGCTCGAGATTGCGCTGAAATTCATTGTAGGCGTCGTAGGTCACGTCGAAGCGGCGGGCGAGTTCGTTCAACTGGCTCAACGAATCACGCGAGCGTTTCTGGAACGGCGGGATTTCATTTCGCAGGAAAGCGATCAGTTGCCGCTGGTTGACGAGGTCAACGTAGCGACGCAGGGGCGAGCTCGACCATGCATATTGCGCCACACCCAGGCCTTCGTGCGGCAGCGCGTCGGATGTCATGCGGGTTTTCATGTTCTGCTGCACGCGATAAATCGCGGCGACGCCGTTGTCGGCCAGCAGTTTTCCCCATTCACTGTTCACGAAAATCATCAGCTCGGAGACGACGGTATCAATCGGGTTTCCGCGCTTGCGGGTGGTGATCGCAATCTTGCCGTCGACAATATCGAAGTTGTAGTCGACACGATCCTGCTCATTTTCATTCTTGCCGCGGCGGACGCCGAGCGCCTTGGCGACCTTGTGCAGCAAGATCAATTCTTCGCCGAAGTCACCATCCACCTGGCCGCGCAGGATCGCCGCCTCATCGAAATACACTTCGAGTTCATGAATCCGCAGATTGCTTTCGATCTTCACCCGCTCGATGGCGGACCGGGTCGCGAGTATGGCAAACGACGCCGTGTCGAACACGGCGTAGTACGACACCACGGGGCAGATGCGTCCCGCCTCGAGCGTGGCGTGGGCGATCGCGGCATCGGGCAGCATGGTGATCTTGTCACCGGGGAAATAAACCGTGGACAAGCGCGTATTCGCGAGTTTCTCCAGCGCGCTGTCGCGATCAAAAAACAGGGCCGGCGCGGCGATGTGGATGCCGATCTCCACGCGCGTTGCATCAAGATGATTCACGGAGAATGCGTCGTCTACTTCAGTCGTGGTGGCGTCGTCGATACTGTGCGCCGCAATATCGGCCAGCGACAGCTCCGCCGGCTCAATTGCATCAGTAGCGCCACCGTATTCGCGGCCCCGGGGAAAGTACTCGCGCAGGAACTTGCCCAGGTGGTACTCATATTGCGCGGTCTGTGGATCGGGCCAGGCGCCGGCCTGAAAAAACAACAGTGGCAAATTGATGTGGGTTTCCGCGACGGCCGCCTCGCAGGCTTTCACCATAAGGGTATTACGATCGGGCTGGTACAGCAGCGTATCGCGGTGCGCGCGCATGTCGTCCGGCATGGTGCCGGCCTTCAATTGCGCGACCCAGCCTGCCATCTGCTCGGCCTCGCGCTTCTTGCGTTCGATCGACGCCAGCGCGGCCTTCAGATTCTCTTCCGGCGCGGCCTGGTAGCGGCCCTTGCCGCGCTTGTAGAAATACATCGGTGCCACGTGTAGCTTCAATGCGATGGCGGCGACCTCGGCGGACACCGGCTTGTGTCCAAAATATTCCTGCGCCATGTCCTCGCAGCCGAACTCATTTTCGCCGCACACTTCCCAGAGGAAGTCGGGCTCAATCTCGGCAGCAAGCTTTTCCGCCGCAGGCAGGAACTGGTCAAGTTGGGATTCAAATCGCAGCACGACCGCATTCGACTTGATCTTGCTGCGCTTGCCGGACACCGATTCGATCTGCAGCGACGTGCCGATATCGGACATCACGTGCCCTACCTTGAAGCTGCCGTCTTCTTCGTAGAACACGTTCATCGAAAATGCGAGTGAAAGCCGCTGTGGTTGAGGGGAGCGCAATTATACCGGTCGGGTCATGCATAATCTTCGAAGGAAGGTAAACGTCATGAATCGCACTTATCGACACGGTATTGCCGTCGCTCCCCACGCTGCCGCCGCCGAGGCCGCCACCCACATCCTGCGCGAAGGCGGCAACGCTATCGAGGCGATGGTGGCCGCCGCCGCGACCATCGCGGTGGTCTATCCGCACATGACCGCCATCGGCGGCGATGCGTTCTGGCTGATTCACGATCCTGGCCGCGCGCCGATTTCCATTGACGCTTGCGGGGCTGCCGCACAAAACGCGACGCTCGAATACTACAAGCAACAAGGTGTATCGACGATCCCGATTCGCGGACCGCAGGCGGCCAATACGATGGCGGGCACCATCTCCGGCTGGGACGCTGCGTTGGAAGTTTCCAAAAGCTGGCGCGGCAAGATGCCGCTGTCGATGTTGTTGGCGGATGCCGTCACGCGCGGACGAGAAGGAATTATCGTCACCCAAAGCCAGTTCGCCAGCACCTCGGCCAAACTGGCAGAACTGAGCCCGCAACCGGGCTTCAGTGAAAGTTTCCTGGTCGATGCGCCTGCCAGCACGAACCCCGGTCGCGTCGCACCTGCCGCAGGATCACGTTTCGCCTTGCCGCGCCTCGCCAATACGCTGGAATATTTGGGCAAGGCCGGTTTGCAGGATTTCTATCGCGGCGATATTTCGCAGAGCATGGCCAAGGATCTTGCCGCCGTCGGCAGTCCGTTATCGCGCGACGATTTCACCCGGCATCAGGCACTGTTTCGCGAGCCGCTGACCGTCAAGCACTCGCTCGGCGATCTCTACAACATGACACCCCCCACGCAGGGCGTGGTGTCGCTATTGATCCTCGCCATCCTCGATAAACTGGGCCTGAAGGGACTTGATCCACTTGGTGCTGAATATGTGCACCTCTGCGTCGAAGCCACGAAGCAGGCGTTCGCGATTCGCGATAAATACATCACCGATCCCGCGCACATGAATGTGCATGCGCAATCGCTGCTCGATGACGATATCGTTACCGCACTCTCCATGAAAGTGAAACGCGATCGCGCGGCGCCGTGGGGCAAGAACGGGCAGCCGGGCGACACCGTGTGGATGGGCGCGATCGACAATGAAGGCCGCGCGGTATCATTCATCCAGTCGATCTATCACGAGTTCGGCTGCGGCATTGTGCTCAATGAGTCCGGCGTCAACTGGCAAAACCGCGGCGCCAGCTTTTCACTCGACCCCAAGGCCCTGCTGGCCATCAAGCCCGGCAAGAAACCGTTCCACACGTTGAACCCCGCCATGGCGCTGTTCAACGACGGCCGCGTCATGCCCTACGGCACCATGGGCGGCGACGGCCAGCCGCAGACACAATGCGCGGTATTCACGCGCATCGGCGTATTCGGCATGAGTCCGCAAGACGCGATCGCCGCGCCGCGCTGGTTGCTGGGCCGCACGTGGGGAAATCCGTCGGATACGTTGAAGCTGGAGTCACGATTTGGCGCGGCGGTGTTTGATGGCTTGCGGGCGCGCGGGCATGACGTTGAAAAGCTCGGTGAATTCGATGAAAGCGTCGGGCATGCGGGGGCGTTGATTCGGGCGAAGGATGGGGCGCTGACGGGTGGGTTTGATCCGCGGAGTGACGGGGGGATTGCGGGTTTTTAGGCGCAAACTAATGAGCACCCTGAACAACAATCGCCCCAGTTTGCCATCTATTGCAAAGGAAAAGAATGGAATTCTTGCTTGTATCTTGGCATTCGTTTGCGCTGCTCACTCACAAAAAATATTCTGCCGTATGAACAGACTTCGTGCTGTTGCCTTTTGCGCGCGAGATCATTTATTGCTTGCAATCAAAGTCCTGCTCGTCGGCATGGCGCTATTAGTAACCTCGTCATGTGCCATCAATTGGAATCACATCAAGCAGGAGCTCATCCAAATGAGGAAAGACGATCAAGATGCGATACGATCAAATGGAGCGACTCCGGAAAAGGCACAACAAGTCTTCAAACTTCATCTTGCCCGGCTCAAGGAGATAGTAAAGGACACCGGCTGGCCAACGTTAGAAAAGGTTGACTTCGACGGAACACAATCGGCATGGCTAATTGTGCAACATGCCGATTTTGACGTCGACTTTCAGCGCGAAATACTTGAAATCCTTAAGCCACTCGCTGCGAAGGGACGTGTGCCAAAGGAGCACTATGCCTTTTTGTACGACCGCGTGGCTAAGAATGACAAGTTACCGCAACGGTATGGCTCGCAAGGCTCATGTAAAGGTCAAGGGGACTGGGAACCATGGCAAATTGAAAATCCAGAGCAGCTTGAAGTGCGTCGAGCGTCCATGGAGCTTCAGCCAATGAATGAATACCGACAGAAAGTTTCCAGATTTTGTAAATAGCTCGGGGGTTGGTTAAGCGTAGGGTAGCCCGAACTTCAAACTGAACATTTCATTGCACTCGTTGCGCCGCGACCGGGTCTCCATGAGAGTCGCCGAGCAACGCAGGAACGACAGGGGAAGTCCGCGAGGACTGTCTGAGGGCGAGCGCAATTTCAATCTTTTGCACCATTGCAACCACGAGCCCGAGTTCCGCAGCGGCCTGTCGTTCCGAGTAGCGCAGGGTACCCCGACGCTTTATCGGGGCGACGAACCTGGGGTCGCCTTCTTTTGCTTACTTTTCTTGGCGAAGCAAGAAAAGTGAGTAGCCGCCGGGCTACCCCCCGGCATTGGGTCATAGCAAGAAAAAGGGGGCAGCCTCTTGCAAAACTTGGATTCCCGTCTGCTCGGGAATTACGAGATGACCATCGTGCCAAATTCAAGCATTAGCGCGCCTCCCAGGCCAAATTGCTGCCAGACGCCGCGCCAGTGCTTGAGTTTGTTGCGAAACGCTGTCTGGCCTGCTTTATCGCTGTTGTCCACGCCACACCAAATTTGCTACAATATTTTGTACAAATAAACGAGTAGACCTCATGGCAGAACTCAACAAACTTCGGGCCACTTACAGCGTGGCAATCAGCGAACTGCGCAAGGCGCCGATGAAGGTGATCGAGGCCGCGGGGGGCGAAGCCGTCGCAGTGTTGAATCACAACGCGCCGGTCGCGTACGTCCTATCACCAAAGTTGATGGGGGATTTGCTCGACTTGGTCGCGGACAAGCTCGTTGAACAACGCGCGCTCGAACGCTTGCCCACGCTAAGCAAAGGCAAACCAATATCGCTCGCTGATCTTTGATGCCATACGATCTCGCCATCCGGCGGCGGAGAAGGAGTGGGCGCGCCTGGATAACAGTGTCAAAGCGCGATTCAAAACAAGACTCGCAGAGCGCCTGGAAAATCCGCCTGTCGCCAATGCCGCATTATCCGGTGCGCGCGATCTCTATAGGATCAAAATCACCTCGCCGCAATTTCGCTTGGCGTATCACATCGACGACGCGTCAAGGCGATTAACGATCCTGGCGGTAACATCGCGTGACGATGTGTACGACGCGCTTGCGAGCCGTTTGAAGAAATAGCCGTTACGGCACACACTAACTGCGCGAGTTAGCCGCCGTCAGCGTTTCCACCGCGCGACCGCGTAGGGTCACAAACTGAATCCCCTGGCGGAGCATGCCGGGCAGCGCATCGCTCAACGCCTCGGCGCTGTCCGAAGCCGGCTTGTTCATGTGCGCAATGATGATGTCGCCAGCCTTGACGTTTTGCAGGCGCGCAAAATGGCGCGGCGTGGCAGCGTCGCACCGGCATCGGCATTGACCGAGAAGCCGGCGATTCGATAGCCCGATGCTTCGATGGCGCCGATCGCCGCGCGATCGTAGAGCGCGGTGGCGCCGCGATACCAGCTTGGACGCGGCGCCCCGGTCGCGGCGATGGCGCTTGCGCCGCCGTCGATATCCGCATGCAGATGCGCAATGTCGGGTACGCCGCGCATACCGTACACGCGCTTGTCCGCGCCGATTACCGCCGGCACATGCGCCGCGCCGTGGTCTTCGATAGCGAATAATTTCGGATGGGCGTTGAGCAGCGCCATGCCCTTGGGATGGCGGTCGATCCACTTGCGCGTGGCAAAAATCGTTGCCGGCACACGAAGTTCAATGAGTGTTGAGATGAGATCAGCGTCAAACCCGCCGCCGCAGGCGTCCAATGTCAGTGCGACCGATTTCTCGCCGTCGCGCGTGACCAGCCGCTGGTGAATTTCAACGGGGCGATCGACCGCAGACGCGGGCAAAGATTTATCCGCGGCGAAGACCGGCAAGGTAAGGACAAACGCGCCAATGCACGCCGCCGCGCCCATCGCGCGCATGACGAGGCTGCTTGATCGATTCCATAAGAGAACGTTCCACATGCTGCTTTAACGCGCGAGAACGCAATTGGTTGATTGGCCGGAGCGTGGGCCGAGGAGATTGTGCAAACACAAGCATTGGCGGGGCATACAGGCCAAAAATGGCTGGAAAGCCCCACCAATGCTTGTGTTTAAGCCTCATTCGCCACCCGGAAGCGCTCTGGACGTGGCACTGCCGTCTGCCCCGTCCTTCTTCTCTTCACGCCTTCAAAGCCTGCGAAAATGCGGAAGAGGTTATCGCAACGCCAGTTCCGAAACCAAACGATCGATGTCGGCAATGAGCTGTTGATCCGATTCGATGCCGAAGTGATTCTTGCGCAGGCGCCCGACGGCGTTGATTAGCAGCGTCGTGGGGGTGCCTTGCATATCGAAGGTGCGCAAGGTTTGCGGAATCGGACCGTTGCGTCCGGCTGCATCGACGCCGACCGGAAAGGGCACGCGAAATTCGTGCAAATAGACTTCGAGCGCCGCGGGCGTCATGACGTGATGATGCTCGAAGACCGTGTGTAGCCCGATCACGACCACCGCGCCATCATGCGGTCCCTGCCGATAGTGCTGCCAAATACGCACGGCCTGCGGCCCGGCGCTCATGACGCAGGCAGGACACAACATCTGAAAGGCGTGAATGAGCACCACCTTTCCCCGCAATTCGTGCAGCGTGATTGGCTTGTCGCTGTTGAGCCAATGTGAGACGCACAGCGCGGGAGCCGCTTCTGCATCGTCCGTTGGCATCACGGGCGCAATTTGCTGAAAACGAACGCGGATTCCTTTTGCGCAATGTGGCACTGATGGCAAGCGGTGGCGGCATTGCCACCGACGGCGCGATCGGTCGCGCTGTCACCCTTGAACCCTTCATATCCCCAGCCGCCCGTTGACGCGTATTTGCGTGCGTCGCGATGCATGACACCGACCACTTTACGCGCGCCCTCGGTCACCGTCTTGTCGGCCGCTTTGGCATCGAGCAGGTCAAATACGATGACGGCGCCATCAGGCCATTTACCCGTTTGATAGCCCCGCACCGCTGCTTTGTTCGCATAGAGATGATGGATCCCGCCGAACGCATCATAAAGGCCGTGTCCGGGATTGATGATCATCGACTTGACGTGGTGCCAATCGCGGTAACCTTTTGGATATGGAACCGGCGCGGGATCCGCGGCAGCGGCAAAGCTGGTGATGGTTGCGGCAAAAGCGGCGGCAGCGGCCGCCATGGTTGTGAGAATCGCTCGCATGTTGTATTCCTTTTCGAATAAGATTTGTGTGACAACACAGCATGCAATCTACGGACGGAGGACTGTCACGGCAAGCGGGTACAAACTCGTGGGGTAGGCACTTTCCGGTGCATTTTGTTGATCGCAAACGAAATAAATATTTCGAAAGAACATGGAAAAACCAAGTGTTCATCAGATGGTCGAAAGCATCATCGGCTGCAAATGGTCATTGACCGTGCTGAGCCTGGTGCGAAAGGGCGTGTGCCGACCCGGTGAAATGGAGCATGCAATCGACGGGCTGAGCGGCAAGGTGCTCAACGAACGGCTTACCAAGCTGGTGCGCTACGGCATTCTGGACAAGGCGAGTTTCGCCGAGGTGCCGCCGCGTGTGGAATACCGGATGACAGACTTCGGTAACAAGTTCATCAAACTCCTTGATGAAGTTGACGTGCTGCAGCGGTCGATGAATGACGCGGGAATCAGGAAATAGTGCGGTTGGTTAAAGCGGCAAAGATCCAGGAGGGCTCGGTTTCGCCAGCACCAGCGAAAAGGTTATTCCGCAATCAGGCGTGGCTAACGTTGCGTGGCGCGGTGACGATGATCGTGTCGAGCGTGGCGTGTGCGACGCGCGGAGCCGTCACAATGATCGCGTCCATCTTCTGGAGGGCGGCAGGCGCGTGCGTGGCGGCGGCCGGTGCGCTGGTGAATACGCCGCTTGCGAGGGCGAACAGGCTGATGGCGACAAGGGCGGCGGTGGCGATGTTGTCTTTGTTGCTGCGTGTGAAGTTGGTTTTCATGATTTTTTCCTTGGGGTCGGTGGTGGGTTTGCGCTGCTGATGACTGAACTTTACGGATGTGCGCGCCGGGCCTCAAACGGAATCCGACCAATTGCGAAAAATGGTGCGCGAAACGCCAATTTGCGGGACCTTTCGGCCGCCACATGCGACGCATCTCGGCATTGCGCACGCAAGGAAAGGGCATTTTCTGACGCTGCGGGGCGCATTTTTTGATACGTAAACTTGCGGGCGGCGTGCCTGCGCATCCGCGGTCCAATGAAGCGTACTATGAGGGACAGGTTTCCTACAAAAGGAGTGAACCATGAACAAGTTTGCAATCGCCGTCCTGTTTTCAGCCGGAACACTCGTGAGTATTCAAGCCAACGCGTCGGAGCGCCCCATCGTGGGCGCCGTGGATGGCGCGCTGGTTGGCAGTTACTTTGGCGGCGCGCATGGCGCGGTCGCCGGCGCCATCATTGGTGCGGTTATCGGTAGCGCGGCGGATGACAACTACGATCGTCGCGGGCGCACACGCGATACACGCGAATACGCGCGCTATGAGCCAAGGTATGAAGCGCGATATGAACCCCGGTATGAGCCCGCGCCCGTTTACTATTCGCCGCCGGTCGCCTACCAGCCCTACTATGAGCCGCAGTATGAAGTGCAGTACGAGCCGCGTTTGGTTCGCTATGTCCAGCCACCGGTGTACATCGAAAGTTATCCGGTCCGCTACGCGAGCTATCGAGCGCCTGCATATGTCGAGCGCCATGGCTCGTCGCGACGCGGGCACTATGCCCAGCGGCATGACGGTTACGATCGTCGCCGCCGATACTGAGCCAACAGTGACCTGACTACCAAGCTGCCGTCACGTTCTGACGGCAACGTGGAACGATCGCGGCGTCAAGGATTAAGCGCGATATCCGCGAGGCACTCATGCCCCTTTGGCGTGACTTCAAAACGACCAGGCACAGCAGTCGCAACGATGTGCCCCTTTCGCCCGAGAAAAGTCGTCACCGCTGGATCAAGCTGCGTGTCTGCATCTGTCGCGAGGGCGCGCAACCCGGCAATGCAATTCATGACGAGGATCGCCTCGGTGCCTTTCTCGGTCAGCGCGTAGCTGCCGTCCTTTCGATGCGAAAGGAACTTGATGCCGACGAGATGCTTCGCATTCCGGGCCACGCATGCACTGGGCTTGGCGGATTTGGGCGCTTTATTCACTTCGTCCAGCGCGGCAAATTCGTCCCGGGTCAATCGATGAGTCATGGCGGTTTCCTGAATGGGCAGTTCGATCTGGTCTCAATCCCCATGGTACGGTTGGCAGCGGATTGTCGCAAGCAACATGTGGCGACCCAAGCAACTGCGTAAGTAGTCCGCGAGAGCAGTAACGGCGTTGATTCCGGCAGGTTCCCCTTACAATACTAGTTTCGCGTACCCGCCTCCCGGCGTTCACTTTTCAAGAACAAATTTCAACCGTGCGTAACAAAATAGGCATCCTCATTGCTGCCGCGCTCGTCACTATCTTTGTGGCCGTCTTCTTTTCGCGTTCGGCGCCACAGGTCAACACAGCGTCTGCAAATCTGATGGGATCCCTTCGGCATCTCAGGACCGCCCAGACCGAAAGATTCCAGTCTGACCTGCGATTCGCCGAATCCAATGCCGAGGCAGCAGAGCTGGTGGGCGGCACCGTCAAGCTTGGACGCATTCAAGGCGCGGAACCCGTTACGGAGCTGAATGTACGCGAAGGCGGTGTGATCGAACTGCTGCTCGATGACAAGGACAAGTCCGGCCAGCGACTGCGGGCGATTTTCCTGCCGCAACTGGCGGAGCCGATCGGCAATTTGCCGATTCAGTGGCAGTGTTACTCCGCCAACTGGCAATACGTGACGGTGTTAGGGAATGGCTGCCGACATGACGAAACGGCCGGGGACATTGAACGTAAGCACGTGGCCCGACTTCGCGCCGCCGGTGCACAGATGGAACGGGATGCGGAGCTCACGCGCGCAAAATACGAATCCGAAAAAGCAGCCGCTGACTTTGAACGGCAGCGCGCGCAGCTTGCGCGTGAATCGGAGCGTGCCCGCGAAGAAGAAGAACGGCAACTCGCGCGCATCGAGCGCGAGACCGAACGTGCGCGCATCGAGTACGAAAGACACAGGCAGCAGCAGCCGTAGTCAGGATTTGCGGACGAAGCGGTTCGGGTTCACCAGATTGATCGGACGGAACCAAATTGAGCGCTGACAGTTGAAAAGGCAGCCCGCGCGGCCAATCAGCCTGCCGGATTCAGTGTTTTGGCAAATGTCGGGCTGCGGCGGTGCCGGGTTGCTTGCTCATAGGCAAAAGCCAAGCGAATCAACGTGGCCTCGCTCCATGCCGCGCCAACAAACGACATACCGACCGGCAAACCGCGAACAAAACCGGCCGGGACAGTGATGTGCGGATAGCCGGCCACGGCGGCGGGAGAACTGAAGCTGACACCACCCGGATCGCCGCGAATGAGATCCGTCAGTGAGGCCGGTGGACCGCTCGGCGCGACCAGTGCATCGAGCCGGTGTTCTTTCAGTATCTGATCCAGCCCTTCGGCGCGCGCGTAGCGGTGATTATTGGCCAGCGCGTCAAGGTACTCCTGGCTGTCGAGTCCGCCCTTCGCTTCCGCGCGCAGGAAATACTCTTGACCGAAAAATGGCAACTCGCGATCGCGGTGTTTTTCGTTGAAATCGATCAGGTCTTTCAGCGTCATGATTGCCGACCCCGGCGCAAATTCAGCCAGGTATGCCGCCATATCCGCCTTGAGTTCATAGAGCAATACGTCCAGCTCGGTTTGGCCATACTTGCCAGCGTTTGGTATCTCGACCGGGTCAATCAGAATGGCTCCTTTGGCACGTAGCACCACCAGCGCTTCTTCGACCACGGCGGAGGCGAGATCGTTGCGTCCACCGAAGTTGGCGCGCACCACGCCGATGCGTGCGCCTTTCAGGCCATCGGCATCGAGGAACTTGGTGTAGTCCTTCGTGCGAGTGGTGGCTTCACGCGTTGCGTCATCGCGTGGATCGCTACCCGCGATCACGCTCAACAGTGCCGCGGCATCGGCAACCGTGCGCGCCATGGGACCGGCGGTATCCTGCGAATGCGAAAGCGGGATGATGCCATTACGGCTGATCAGGCCCACGGTCGGTTTGAAGCCCACCAGGCCATTGACATTGGCGGGCGAAATGATCGAACCATCGGTTTCCGTACCGACCGCCACAGCGGCCAGGCTTGCGGCGATCGATGCGGCGGAACCCGAACTGGACCCACTGGCGTTGCGATCGAGCGCGTAGGGATTGCGGGTCAATCCTCCGCGCGCACTCCAGCCGGATGTGGAGCGCGTCGAGCGCAGGTTGGCCCATTCGCTCAGATTGGTCTTCCCAAGAATGACCGCGCCGGCGTCGCGCAATCGGGTAACCAGAAACGCATCACGCGGCGGCTTCACGCCCATCAATGCCAGCGAGCCGGCAGTGGTTTGCATGTTGTCGGCGGTCGCGATATTGTCCTTCAGTAGCACCGGGATGCCGTGCAGCGGGCCGCGCAGTCCCTTCGTCTTGCGTTCCTTGTCGAGCGCCGCGGCAATTTTCATCGCATCGGGATTCAGTTCGATGATGGAATTGATGCGCGGGCCGGATTTGTCGATTGCCTTGACGCGTGCCAGGTATGCCTTCACCAGCGAAACCGATGTGAGCTTGCCGGATTGCATCGCGGCCTGCAGATCGGTCACGCTCGCTTCAATGACATTGAATGCGGTTTTCTTGCCTGACGCTGCCTTCGTTGCCATGGCTGCTCCCTCGATTGCCGTCCCCAGCCCGGCACCCGCCATGCCGATGCGCATGAAGTCCCTGCGATTCATTGTGCCCACCCCCGGATTTTCTGTGTGGCCAAGTATAGCCGTGCGATTTGGGCCGATGTCTGCCTGGCGCCGGAAAGTTGCCCTTCGCCGTTTGACGCGTGATACGCCAGAAAAATGAACGAAGTCCATCCCTCGATTGCGGTATCACATGAATGCGCTTTGCAAACATAATGGGAGTTGAGTAGCGCCATAAGGTGTAGTCTCAAGGGCCCAGCCCGAAGTCGGTTTGGCATATGGCGGGCGCGAGGCGAGATAGAACACATTCGAACCACGACGCAAATCGTCGCGTCATTTAATTGCCCTTTGTCAGGACGCACCATGCATATTGTTCGCAAAAGGTTCAGAGAGGCTCCAGTCGCCGCGCCCGCGGAGAAACAGCCGCAGATTCTCTACATTGACGACGACCCGGTAATGGTGGAACTTTTTACGTACATGCTGCAACGGCGTGGTTACCGTGTGGTCGGTCACGTAAATCCGTTCACCGCGCTACAGGCATTGCGCGCCGATCCGTCCGCCTATGACCTGGTGGTGGTCGATCAGGAAATGCCGGCGATGTCCGGGCTGCAAGTCGCACTGGAAGTGCGCAGCATTCGCCCGAACCTGCCGGTCACGCTGGCGTCGGGCTTTATCACCGAGGCATTGCGATTGCAGGCGAGCCGCGCCGGTGTGCGCGAAGTCGTGTTCAAGCCGGAGGCGATGAAAGATATCTACCAGGTGGCTGATCGCGTGCTGGGATGATGTCCTGGCATGGCCGCCATGGCGCCATGCCACAATTGGAACCTGTCATCACAATGCCGGGCCAAGCCGTTGGAACTGTTGCGACGCGCGCTGCGCGGAACTAACGGAGGCTTGCGATGAAATGCACGATGGGTGTGGTCTTTTCACTGATGGTTTCCACAACATTCGCCGCGCAGGATCCGGCGGTCGCGTTGAATCCGCGCATCGATGCACAGGCATTTCTGGCGGTGACGCAAGAGGCGTTGCGGCATCGTGAAGGGCGGCGAATCAGTGAAGACGATTTCCTGCGCATGAGTGGTGAGCCCGGCACCGTGATTCTTGATGCGCGCAGCAGCGAAAAATATCGCGAACTGCATGTCGATGGCGCGCTTAACCTGAGCTTTCCCGACATCACCGAGGCTAGCCTGGCGCGATTTATCCCCGACAAGCGCACGCGCGTACTGATCTACTGCAACAACAATTTTACGAACGCGGAAGGCGCGTTTCCCGGCAAATTGCCATCGGCCTCGCTCAATCTTTCCACATTTGCGGCGCTTTTTAACTATGGATATCGAAACGTCATGGAACTGGCACCGCTCGTTGATGCGAAGAAAACCCGGCTCAAACTGGTCTCGAATCGTTGAAGTGCGGTTGCCGAATTTCCGGTCGACCGCGCAAGTGACAAAAGAATTTGTAAAGAGTGGTCGAATCAGCCAGCACGGCGGACCGAGGTCCGCCGTGCTGGTTTGATGCGGTGAAACCCTAGTACTGGCGAGGCTTCTGGCGGCATTTCGGCCAGGAAACCCCGCCAGTGCTAGGGTTTCATACCCTGATACCTGCTTTGCGTTGTCGTCTTATCATGCGATTCTCCCAATTGCCTGCAACGATGCTTTGTTGCGAGTGAGCGTGCGGTGCAAAGAGAAGCTGATTAGTTCGAGGCAAGGAAGATATTGGCTTCGCGCGATGCAGTCACCACGATTGTGTCCATCCGGGTAACTTCGAAGCGCGGCGCGGCCACCACGATTGCTTCCATTTGTTGCACGGTTTCGTGATTTGCGCGTGCATCGCTGCTGTTGACCATTGAACCAACGATGGCGATGAAGGTGGCGGCAAGTACGGCGGCGGCGGCAACGTTGTCTTTCAAATTGGCTTTGGTGTAATTGGTGTTCATGTTTATCTCCTGGTTGTTTGGGTTCGGTACTGCGCTGTTGATGACGTCACTGTAGTTAAAGGCTCACATGCGCTCAAACGGATTGCGACGAAATGGAGAAAAAGGCGTGCGAATGCGCTAAAAGCGCGACTGTCTCGGTTGTGGTTCGGGTTTGGTTGAGTTTTTTTGGGGCGACCTGGTCGCGCGAATTGCGCGATGCCGCGCGCGCGCATGGAACAAAAAACTTCTGCCGTTATCGAATTGACATCGTTTTCAACTTTCCGGACAAACATGCGGACACCCCCACCACTTGACAGGCGAGAATTCCTGCAAACGCTGTCGCGTGCGAGTGCCTTGATGGCGGTGCCTGAAGCCGTGTGGGCCTCGGGTCCGCGCATCGACAGGCCGCTTGTACATATGCGCGCCATCCCCGTCAGCGGCGAACGGATTCCAGTCGTCGGCATGGGTTCATGGCTGACATTCAATGTCGCCGGTAACGGCAATGCAGGCGTGAGGGTCGATGCGTTGAGGGCGGTATTGCAGACGTTCCTTGATCGGGGCGGCGCGCTGATCGACACCTCACCCATGTATGGTTCATCCGAGCAGGTCATCGGTGAATTGCTGCGGCCCGGCGCCAGTGCCGTTGTGGGGAGGGAGCGGGTGTTTGCGGCAACAAAGGTATGGACGATGGGCGAGGCGGCGGGACGCGGGCAGATGGAGGACTCGTTTGCGCTGTGGCGGGCAGGGAACGGCGCATTCCCGGGCAACCCGGTTTTTGACCTGCTGCAAATCCACAACATGATGGATTGGCAAACACATCTTCGGACGTTGAAGACGTGGAAGGCCGAAGGACGTATTCGTTATATCGGCATCACGACGTCACACGGCAGCCGTTCCGATGACCTCGAGGCCGCGATGAAACGCGAGCGTTTCGATTTTGTGCAGTTCACCTATAACCTGTCGGATCGGTCGGTGGAATCGCGCCTGTTGCCGCTGGCGCGAGAGCGTGGTGCGGCCGTGATTGTCAATCGGCCGTTTGACGGCGGCGGCCTGTTTCGCCGGATACGAGGAAAGCCCCTACCAGCGTGGGCGGATGAATTTGGCTGCAAAACCTGGGCGGATTACTTTCTGAAATTCATCGTCTCGCACCCAGCCGTGACTTGCGCGATACCGGCCACGTCGCAAGCGACGCACATGGCGGAGAACATGAAGGCGCTACTTGGCGAACTTCCCGATGAGGGTATGCGTCGACGAATGGCAGAGAATTGGGATAGATCTGCGTAGCAGCGTGCAGTCCGGCCTGATTGTCAAACGCTAGCACTGGCGCGGTTCTCCGCGATAAAAACCGCCAGAGGCCGCGCCAGCGCTTGACTTTTTCTATTTCTTTAACCTGTTCAAAACCCTATATATCGCCGTCCCGGCGGTGCAATAGCCAAATTTCTTTGGTTAGCCACCTTGCTTTGGCGCCACTAGCGTTTTCTTGAACCACCGATCGATCATTTGTTTTTCATATCGCAGACTTTCACCTGAGCTGTAGCGGTTGTAGCCTTGAAGATACGACATGTCGGCGATGCGTTCTTCGCCGCTTTTCAGCACTTTTCCTTGGCTTTCCAGGCTATAGCGCAAGGTGATGATGGGCCAATCGGCGCTGCCGCGCAGGATACGCAAGTCCTGCGTCAGTCGCGTGCTTGGCTCAATGCGCCCGGCGAGATCGATATCCAGAACGTCAACCTTCAGGTCTTGTCCCGCGGGCAGGGTTGCGCCAAGGGTGTCGAAGTGTTTCTGCAAGTCTGCCATTACATTCTCCTTGTCACGGGAGTTAAATGGCATGTCGGCGTACTTGTCCGGTTGAATGAATGTGACAGTCACGCTGGCGTTTGCAGTGCCGAGCAGCGCCAATGCTACAGCGAGCGATAAAGGTAATAAAGGTAATGAAGGCAATAAAGACAAAATTGAAGTGGATTTCATGGTCACTCCTTTCAGCAGGATCGTGAAACGAACTTTCATGTTACTCCCGCCAAGTCAGACCATGATTCCAGATTTTGGTTTGATGGTTCGATCGATTTGGCAAGTAGGCGAACCTGCTGCGTGTCAGAATTGCGAATATTCAGGGAAATGACAGGAGATTGGCGTGAGCGCAAAGGAGCTTTTTGATTTGACCGGCAAGGTCGCATTGATCACTGGCGGTTCCCGCGGACTCGGGCTGCAAATTGCCCACGGCTACGGCGAAATGGGCGCGAAGCTTGCGCTGACGGCAAGGAAAACCGATGAACTGGAATCCGCGCGCAAAGAACTGGCCGGCAAGGGTTACGAGGTCGTTATCCATCCGAGCGATTTATCCAAACCTGAAACAATTGCGCCGATGGTTGACGCAGTGATTGCCCACTTTGGCCGGATCGATATCCTGATCAACAATGCGGGCGCAACCTGGGGCGCACCTGCGGAAGAGTACTCACTCGACGCCTGGAACAAGGTGCTTAATACCAATCTCACCGGCGCGTTTCTGGTTTCGCAGAAGGTGGGCGCCAAGAGCATGATTCCGAACAAGAGTGGGGCCATCATCAATGTGGCCTCGATTGCCGGATTTCGCGGACAAATGGGACCGATGCAGACCATTGCCTATAACACCAGCAAAGGCGGGCTGATCAATTTCACCCGGGCGCTCGCTGCCGAATGGGCGCAACACGGCATTCGCGTCAATGCGATAGCACCGGGTTTCTTTCCGTCCAAAATGAGTGCTGGCTTGTTGAAGGTAATTGACAAGCAAATCCTCGCGATGACCCCAATGGGTCGCTTGGGGGGCGATGAGGACCTGATGGGCCCGGCGATATTCCTGGCTTCCGCCGCCGCGAGCTACGTAACCGGGCACATCTTGTCGGTAGATGGCGGGATGATGGCCGTCTGACGGCGGCTGCGTACCAGGGCAAATCAAGGAAATCCCAGCCGAACTTTCGGCACGTAAGTCATTGCGATTAAACAGTTTTTAGTGAATGATCGCATTTCCCAACGCGCCGTCGCCGTTCGTCGGCCTTTCGCTGCCGGCGGGGAAGTCTTTGGCAAAAACAACGAAAGCTCTTGCGCACCGATTCGAAATCGGGTTAAAATCGCGCTCTTTGCTGCTTCAGCCGTGGCTTCGTCGGCTGAAAGTCTGCTACAAAACGCCTTGCAAATCATCGCGGTGCGTACTGCCCGAGCGTCAGCCGAAGCCGAAGTTAAGCGACCGGGCAAAAAGAAATTTTCTAACCTGTTGATCGTCTCCTCCAAGGGGCGATTGACATAAGACGGATCCAAGACTGGCTGTTTCCACATCGGTGGTCGCGGCACAAGTTGGAGATAAAAAATGATTCAGATGCAGTCGATTCTCGACGTCGCCGATAACACCGGCGCGCGGTCGGTGATGTGTATCAAGGTGCTCGGCGGCTCCAAGCGTCGCTATGCCGGCATCGGTGATGTCATCAAAGTCAGTATTAAATCCGCGCAGCCCCGTGGCCGCGTGAAAAAGGGCGAAGTTTATAACGCCGTGGTGGTTCGTACCGCCAAGGGTGTACGCCGTAACGATGGTTCGCTCATCAAGTTCGACGGCAATGCCGCCGTGTTGCTGAATGCGAAGCTGGAGCCGATTGGCACCCGTATCTTTGGGCCGGTTACGCGCGAGTTGCGTAACGAGCGCTTCATGAAGATCGTGTCGCTGGCGCCGGAAGTATTGTAAGGAGCCGATGATGAGCAAGATCAAAAAAGGCGATCAGGTTGTCGTCCTCACAGGCAAAGACAAAGGCAAACGCGGCACCGTGTTGCGCGTGGTTCCTGAGGTCGAGCGTGCCGTGGTGGAAGGCATCAATCGCGTCAAGAAACACGCCAAGCCGAACCCGATGAAGGGGATAACGGGCGGAATCGTCGAGAAGGAAATGCCGATTCACGTTTCCAATATCGCCATTTTCAATCCGGCGACCAGCAAAGCGGACCGCATTGGATACAAGACCCTGGACGACAAGCGCAAAGTGCGAGTGTTTCGTTCCAACGGCGAAGTTGTCGACGCGTAAGGATTAGACATGACTCGACTGCAAACACATTACAAGGAAGTTGTGGCGCCGGCGCTGATCAAGCAATTCGGCTACAAGTCCACGATGGAAGTTCCGCGCATCTCCAAGATCACCCTGAACATGGGTGTGGGCGAAGCGGTGGCCGACAAGAAAATCATGGATCACGCCGTGGGCGACATGAAGAAGATCGCTGGCCAGAAGCCTGTCGTGACGCTGTCGAAGAAATCGATCGCCGGCTTCAAGATTCGCGACGGTTACCCGATCGGCTGCATGGTTACCCTGCGCGCGAATCGCATGTATGAATTCCTTGATCGCCTGATTACCGTGTCACTGCCGCGCGTGCGCGACTTCCGCGGTATCTCGGGCCGCTCTTTCGATGGTCGTGGCAATTACAACATGGGCATTAAAGAGCAGATCATTTTCCCGGAAATCGAGTACGACAAGATTGACGCATTGCGCGGCATGAATATCTCGATTACCACCACCGCGAAGACGGATGCAGAAGCCAAGGCATTGCTGGCGGCTTTCAAATTCCCGTTCCGAGGCTGAAAGGTTAAGTTCAAGGCACATCATGGCTAAACTCGCTCTCATCAACCGTCAGGACAAACGCGAAAAGCTGGTCAAGAAGTTTTCGGCCAAGCGCGCGGCACTCCTGAAAATCATCAACGACCAAAGCATTCCGGAAGAAGATCGCTATCAGGCTCGCCTGAAGCTGCAAGCACTGCCGCGCAATGCCAACCCGACGCGCCTGCGCAATCGTTGTGCGCTTACCGGTCGGCCACGTGGCGTATATAGCAAGTTTGGCCTGGGTCGAAACAAATTGCGTGAAATCGCTATGCGCGGCGAAGTGCCGGGCCTGGTGAAAGCAAGCTGGTAACCGGAAAGCGGACGGAGACAAATTATGAGCATGAGTGATCCGATCGCCGATATGCTGACTCGCATTCGTAATGCGCAGCAGTCGGAAAAGGTCGACGTGACAATGCCCGCTTCGAAAGTGAAGTCGGCCATTGCAAAGGTATTGAAGGACGAAGGCTACATTGAAGACTTCGCCATTCGTACCATCGAAGGCAAAAACGAACTGAACGTCAGCCTCAAGTATTACGCTGGCAAGCCGGTGATCGAAAAGATCGAGCGCATCTCGCGCCCTGGCCTGCGCGTGTACCGCGGACGTGAAGATATCAAACCCGTCATGAACGGACTGGGCGTGGCGATTGTATCCACCTCCCAGGGCGTCATGACCGATCGCAAAGCGCGTGCTACCGGTGTTGGTGGCGAAGTGCTCTGCATCGTGGTGTAAGGGGCGAACGATATGTCACGCGTAGGCAAGCTCCCCATCATCGTTCCCGCGAAAGTGGAAATCACACTGGCGGAAAACGAGATTACGGTAAAAGGTCCACTCGGCACGCTGAAGCAGGCTTCTTCCCGTGATGTCACCGTCAAAAAAGATGGCGACAAACTGGTGTTCGAAGCGGTTGGCAACAGCAAGCAAGCCAATGCGATGTCCGGCACCATGCGCGCCCTGGTTGCCAACATGGTCACCGGCGTCGAAAAAGGATTTGAACGGAAACTGAATCTGGTCGGCGTGGGCTACAAGGCGCAAGCGCAAGGTGTAAAGCTGAACCTGACGCTTGGGTTTTCGCACCCGATCGTGCACTCCATGCCTGATGGCGTGAAATGCGAGACACCGGTGCCGACAGAGATTCTCATCAAGGGCGTGGACAAGCAAAAGGTTGGTCAGGTCGCTGCCATTGTTCGCGGTTATCGTCCTCCCGAGCCATATAAAGGCAAGGGCGTACGTTACTCCGACGAGAAGATCACCCTCAAAGAGACGAAGAAGAAGTAAGCGAGGCTATCATGATCGAAAAGAAAATTTCCCGTTTGCGTCGTGCCGCGAAAACCCGCGCCACCATCGCACGTTTAAAAGCGGTTCGCATGACCGTTCACCGCACCAATACGCACATCTATGCGCAGATCCTCGACGCCAGTGGCGCCAAGGTGCTGGCGGCGGCCTCTACCGCCGAAAAAGAAGTGCGCGGCCAAGTCAAGAGCGGCAGCAACAAGGATGCAGCGGTGCTGGTAGGCAAGCGTATCGCCGAGCGCGCGAAGGCGGCCGGTGTGTCCACGGTTGCATTTGATCGTTCGGGCTTCGCGTATCACGGTCGCGTCAAGGCGCTGGCCGAGGCGGCTCGTGAAGCCGGCCTAACGTTCTAATTAAGGATTCGACAAATGGCAAGAAGCGATCAGCAAGAAGACAAAGGCGACGGCCTTCGCGAGAAGATGATCTCGGTAAACCGCGTCACCAAAGTGGTGAAGGGCGGTCGTATCCTGGGATTCGCCGCATTGACCGTGGTCGGTGATGGAGATGGTTCCATCGGCATGGGCAAGGGCAAATCGCGTGAAGTACCAGTTGCGGTACAAAAAGCGATGGAAATGGCCCGCCGCAAGCTGGTCAAGATCCCGCTAAATAACGGCACGCTACATCACACGGTGATCGGCAAGCACGGCGGTACCAAGGTATTCATGCAGCCTGCCGCTGAAGGTAACGGTATCAAAGCTGGCGGTGCCATGCGCGCGGTGTTCGAAGTGATGGGTATCACCAACGTTTCAGCCAAATGCCACGGCTCCACCAATCCTTACAACGTGGTTCGCGCCACGCTGGATGGCTTGCTGCAAATCAGCCGTCCTTCGGAAATCGCTGCCAAGCGCGGCAAGACCGTTGAAGAAATTCTCGGTTAATCGGAGACAACATGTCCACCCAGAAAACCATCAGCGTCAAATTGATCAAGAGCACCATCGGTCGACTCGAAGCGCACAAGGCGTGCATTCGTGGCTTGGGCTTGAGAAAAATCCACCAGACCGTCACTGTCATTGATACGCCGTCGAACCGCGGCATGATTAACAAAGTGAGCTACCTGCTCCAGGTTGCTGCCTAAGGTCAGGTTCTTCGCCGAGAAATAATTCGTGCGAAATAAACGAGCGAGAAAAATATGGAATTGAACACCATCAAGCCCGCTGAGGGCTCCAAAAAGAACCGTCGTCGCGTTGGTCGCGGTATTGGTTCGGGCCTGGGAAAAACGGCTGGTCGTGGCCATAAGGGCCAGAAATCCCGTTCGGGTGGCTTTCACAAAGTTGGATTTGAAGGCGGCCAAATGCCGCTGCAACGTCGCTTGCCGAAGCGCGGATTCATTTCGCTGACGCGTTACGACACCGCACAGGTTCGCTTGTCGGAAATCGCCAAGATGCCGGTTGAGACTATTGACCTTGCCGCATTGAAGCAGGCAGGTTTTGTACCACACGGGGCATTGGCTGCAAAAGTCATCCTGTCCGGAAAGCTTGAGAAAAAAGTAAAGCTGGTGGGTATCGCTGCCACAAAGGGTGCCAAGGCGGCCATTGAAGCGGCGGGCGGCTCCATTGAGGCCGAACCACAAGCGGCCGCTGCGGCACCGCAGGCTTAATAGTTAACACGCACAAAAGACTGAACAGGAAACGGATTTGGCTTCCAACCCCCTAGCGGCAATGGGCAAGATGAGCGACCTGAAACGCCGACTGGTGTTCCTGGTGCTGGCGCTTATCGTCTTCCGCATTGGTACGCACATTCCCGTGCCGGGAATCAATCCGGTGGAATTGGCCAAACTGTTCGACACGGCAGGCGGTGGCATCCTTGGTATGTTCAATATGTTCTCGGGTGGTGCGCTGTCGCGTTTCTCGGTGTTCGCACTGGGGATCATGCCGTACATTTCGGCATCGATCATCATGCAACTCCTGACAGTCGTTTACGCGCCACTGGAAGCAATCAAGAAGGAAGGCGAAGCCGGACGTCGCAAAATTACCCAGTACACCCGGTACGGCACCGTTGCATTGGCGCTGTTTCAGGGCGTGGGCATTTCGATTGCGCTGGAGTCGCAGCCGGGCCTGGTGATTGATGCCGGTATGGCATTCCGCCTGACCACGGTGATCACCCTGGTCTGCGGCACCATGTTCCTGATGTGGTTGGGTGAGCAAATTACCGAACGCGGTGTGGGCAATGGTATTTCGCTGATCATTTTCGCAGGCATTGTCGCGGGACTCCCTTCCGCCATCGGTGGCACGCTCGAATTGGCGCGCACCGGAGCGATGTCGATCCCGGTTGTTCTGGGTATTGTGATTCTGGTCGTCGGTGTAACGTTCCTCGTGGTATTTGTTGAGCGTGGCCAACGCAAGATTCTGGTGAATTACGCCAAACGCCAGGTCGGCAACAAATTGTATGGCGGTCAGTCCTCGCATTTGCCGTTGAAGCTCAACATGTCCGGCGTAATTCCGCCGATCTTTGCGTCTTCGATCATTCTGTTCCCGGCGACAGTTGCCGGCTGGTTTGGTCAAAGCGACAATATGACCTGGCTGAAAGATATCGGCGCGGCACTTTCACCTGGCCAGCCGCTTTATACGATTCTGTATGCAGCCGCGATCATCTTCTTCTGTTTTTTCTATACGGCCCTTGTGTTCAATTCCAAGGAAACGGCGGATAACCTGAAGAAGAGCGGTGCGTTTGTTCCGGGCATCCGTCCCGGCGAACAGACGGCGCGATATATCGACAAGATCCTGATGCGTCTTACTTTGACGGGGGCGTTCTATATCACGCTGGTGTGTTTGCTGCCCGAGTTCCTGCGTTTGCAATACAACGTGCCCTTTTACTTTGGTGGTACCTCATTGTTGATTATTGTGGTTACCACCATGGACTTCATGGCGCAGCTGCAGGCTTACATGATGTCGCACCAGTATGAGGGTTTGTTGAAGAAAGCCAATTTCAAAGGCGCCGGGTTTCCGGTCCGCTGACAATTAGCTTCCAACCAAGGTATACGAGGGTTAATGTCGAAAGAAGAAACGATCCAGATGCAGGGGGAAATTGTTGAAACACTTCCCAATGCAATGTTCCGGGTGAAATTGGAGAACGGCCACATTGTGTTGGGCCATATCTCCGGAAAAATGCGTATGCACTACATCCGCATTTTGCCTGGCGACAAAGTGACCGTAGAACTGACGCCCTACGATTTAACGAAAGCAAGAATCACCTTCCGCGCCAAGTAGGCGGAAACAGAAATTTGAAGGAGTAGCGATTATGCGAGTTCAAGCATCGGTAAAAAAAATCTGTCGTAACTGCAAGCTGGTACGACGCAAGGGCGTGCTGCGCGTGATCTGTACAGACAAGCGCCATAAGCAGCGCCAAGGTTAATTGGAAAAGTAGAGAAAACCATCATGGCTCGTATTTCTGGCGTCAATATTCCCAATCATCAGCACACCGAAATCGCGTTGACCGCGATCTATGGCATCGGCCGCACCAGCGCACAAAAAATCTGTGCCGCCGCGGGCGTCAAAACCTCGGCGAAGGTCAAGGATCTGACCGATGGCGAGATGGACAAGCTGCGCGAGCAAATCGCCAAGCTGACGGTTGAGGGCGACCTCCGCCGTGAAATATCCATGAACATCAAGCGATTGATGGATCTTGGTTGTTACCGTGGCACGCGTCATCGCAAAGGCCTGCCGCTGCGTGGTCAGCGCACCCGCACCAACGCACGTACCCGCAAGGGCCCGCGCAAAGCCATTCGCTTGGCCAAATAAGTTTTAGACGAAGGATATAAGCATGGTTAAGCCCACCGCTGCCACACGCGTACGCAAGAAGGTCAAGAAGAATGTGTCGGAAGGCATCGCACACATTCATGCGTCGTTCAATAACACCATCATCACCATTACCGATCGCCAGGGAAATGCGCTGTCTTGGGCAACCTCAGGCGGAGCGGGCTTCAAAGGCTCACGCAAATCCACGCCGTTCGCGGCGCAGGTAGCCGCCGAAGCTGCCGGCAAAGCCGCGCAGGAGTGTGGTGTAAAAAATCTGGAGGTACGCATCAAGGGCCCCGGCCCGGGCCGCGAGTCGGCAGTGCGTGCACTGAATGCCTTGGGCATCAAAATTTTGTCGATCGCTGACGTGACGCCGGTACCGCACAATGGTTGCCGCCCACCCAAGCGTCGCCGCATGTAATTGCCAGGGAGAATAGAACGTGGCTCGTTATCTTGGTCCAAAATGTAAGCTCTCCCGTCGCGAGGGCACCGATCTTTTCCTGAAGAGCGCACGCCGTCCGCTCGATTCCAAGTGCAAACTTGAATCGCGTCCCGGACAGCATGGCGCGAAGCAAAATCGCGTGTCGGAATACGGCACGCAGTTGCGCGAAAAGCAGAAGATTCGCCGCATGTATGGCGTACTGGAACGTCAGTTCCGCACCTACTTCGCTGAAGCCGAGCGTCGCAAGGGCGCGACCGGTGAAAACCTGCTGCAGCTGCTGGAATCGCGTCTCGACAACGCCGTCTATCGCATGGGCTTCGGCTCCACGCGGGCGGAAGCGCGTCAGCTCGTTTCCCATTGCGCGGTGCAGGTTAACGGCAAGTCAGTGAACATTCCGTCTTATTTGCTCAAACCCGCCGATGTGGTAACCCTGCGTGAAAAGGCGCAAAAGCAGTTGCGCGTGCAGGACTCGCTCAAACTCGCTGAAGCCAACGGTTTCCCGAGCTGGGTGGAAGTCGACTCCAAGAAGTTTTCAGGCGTCTTCAAGTCCATGCCGGATCGCGCCGAATTTGCGGCCGACATCAACGAGCAACTCGTCGTCGAACTGTATTCCAAGTAATTCGTTTTTCGGGCGCGCCATGTATTGCATGGTGCGTCTTCATCTTTTATAGAGGCCTTCGTCAATGCAAAGTAATGCTACGACTTTCCTGAAGCCGCGCATCATCGACGTGCAAAACATTTCCCCGGCACATGCCAAGGTTGTGATGGAGCCGTTCGAGCGCGGCTATGGCCATACGCTGGGCAACGCCTTGCGCCGTATCCTGTTGTCTTCGATGCCGGGTTACGCCCCGACCGAAGTGAAGATCGCCGGTGTGCTTCACGAGTACTCCACCATTGAAGGCGTGCAGGAAGATGTGGTCGACATCCTGCTGAACCTCAAGGGCTTGGTGATGAAGCTGCATAACCGTAACGAAGTCACGCTGAAGCTGAAAAAAGGCACGGCGGGCGCGGTCACGGGCGCGGACATCGAGCAGACGCATGATGTTGAGATTCTGAATCCCGATCACGTCATTGCCCATCTGACCAAGGATGGCAAACTCGACATGCAGATCAAGATTGAAAAAGGCCGTGGCTATGTTGCCGCCACCGCGCGCCGCGCCGACCACGATAACCGTTCCATCGGCGCCATCCTGCTTGACGCATCGTATTCGCCGGTTCGCCGTGTGTCCTATGCCGTCGAAAGCGCGCGCGTTGAACAGCGTACCGATCTGGATAGACTGGTGATGGATATCGAAACCAACGGCGCGATTGAGCCAGAAGAAGCGGTTCGGTACGCCGCCCGTGTGCTGGTCGATCAACTGTCTGTGTTCGCTGATCTGCAAGGCACGCCGATGCAGACCGAAGAAGCCAAGACACCGCAGATCGATCCGATCCTGCTGCAACCGGTTGACGATCTTGAGCTCACGGTACGTTCCGCCAACTGCCTCAAGGCCGAAAATATTTACTACATCGGTGATTTGATCCAGCGTACCGAAAACGAACTGCTGAAGACCCCGAATCTGGGTCGCAAGTCACTCAACGAAATCAAGGAAGTCCTCGCCAGCAAGGGACTGACCCTAGGCATGAAACTGGAGAATTGGCCAGCCGCCGGCGTCACGAAATAAGAGACAGGCTGAAAAGCCTGTCATTTCCGCTTAGTCAGGTAATTAAGCGGGAATTGAAGCGTAGATTTTCATTCTTCAAACCCATAACGATAACAAGGCTGGCTTAAGTATTTAAGCAAAACGGCCAAGAGACCAAAAGGAAATAACCATGAGACATCGTCACGGATTAAAGAAGTTAAATAAAACCTCGTCGCATCGCCTGGCCATGTTTCGCAACATGACCAATTCATTGTTGAAGCACGAAGTCATCAAGACCACACTGCCGAAAGCCAAGGCGCTACGCAAAGTGTTCGAACCCATCATTACATTGGGCAAGGAACCGACGCTGGCCAATCGCCGCCTCGCTTTCAACCGCCTGCGCGATCGCGACATGGTCACCAAGTTGTTCGACGAACTTGGCCCGCGTTACAAAGCCCGCAACGGCGGCTACATGCGCATCCTGAAGTTCGGTTTCCGCGTCGGCGACAATGCACCGATGGCACTGGTTGAGCTGGTGGATCGTCCGGAAATTTCGGAAGCACCGAAGACGGAAACGACAGGCGAGTAAGATTCGCTGAACAACGAGAAATGAAAAAAGCCGGGCATGCCTGGCTTTTTTTTAAGATCGCTCTTTTCCCTGGAGCAGGCTCTTAGCTCGGGCAGGGTGCACTTGACGGAATAGCGAGAACTTGCACGTGCGTTTCCGTCATGGCCGATGCTCAGCCTTTTCGCCAGGTGCCTCGACCGGATAGGAAAGCTGTTATCGAGTTAGCGCGCTAGTTTCATACTGCAATCTATCGTAGATTGCCATTTGGTGCGCTTCCCGGGCATAAAAGGTTCGGAAACGCGCGCTAGTGCTTGAGTTTGATGTTTGCCGAAAAGTTCGCGCCCTGCATCAGATTCAAATGCGGATCATTATCTTCGACCATGAAAATATAGCCCATCGCGCCCATTGTCGCGCTGTCTGATAAAGTTGTCCGTGTGTTTGCCGAGAGCATTTTTGAGCGAATCATTTGCAATGGCTGGATCAGGAAGTAACCGAATCGGCAATGGAAGAATTCTCTTGAAGGGCCGTACTGTGCGGGTCATGGGCGTTTTGTGCGTGCATATTTGTTCCGCGTTAACCGTCGCCGGACTCGCATCCGTTGCGTACGGTCAAAATGCAAAGAGCGTCTTTGAAAAGGTCGCGCCGTCGATTGTCGTCATCAATAAGATAGACGGTTCCGCGCAAGGAAGCGGGGTTGTCATCGCGCGCGACGAGTCGAGCCTTTCAACAACGGTAACGATTGCGACCAACTGCCATTTGGTCGGCGAGGATCGAACACTGACCATTATCCGCGGGGAACGCACGGCGCCGGCGGAGGTATTGAGAAAATACCAAAAAAGGGATATCTGCATCCTTACCGCGCAGGCCGATCTGCCGGTCGCGCCAATGCGTTCTGTCCAAACCCTGAAAATCGGCGAGAAGGTTTTTGCCGTTGGCGCGCCACGCGGCCTCGAACTCTCGATCTCGGATGGCATCGTTTCACAACTCAGAAATGTCGCGGGTGAAAATGTACCTACTATTCAAACGAACGCCGCCATATCGCCGGGTTCGAGCGGCGGAGGCCTTTTCGACGAGCAAGGCAAACTGTTGGGGCTTACTTCATTTTATGTAAAGTCTTCGCAGAATCTCAACTTCGCCGCGCCGTCCGACTGGCTACAGGAAGCATTGGAGGCAAAGAAGGTTCCGCTGCATGAGCTGGCGAGTGATTCCCAGGTTCCGCGACCGCGGGACCTCATCGATCGAACTTGCGGATGGCAACTGGTTGCGCAGTCCGACGCGCTGCAGTTCTACCTCGATCCATGCGAGGTGAAAAAATATGAACGTCTTGTCCTGGCATGGCGGCTGCAATCGCCGCAAAAGGATCGGCCAGGCACGCCAATCAGCAACACTTCAGAGAAGCTGCGTATCGCGTATGACTGCGACATTCAGCGTAATGCCGTGATCGGAATTATCCAGTACTCGGAGCCGATGGGAAAGGGCGACATCCTGTTGCAGACCAAATCCCGGCCGGAGCCTGACTGGAAATTCGAGGACGTCGTTCCCGGCTCAATAAACGCGAATGTTCTCTCGTGGGCGTGCAGTCTTGCCGGCCCCAATCAGCGCAAGCCCGCGGGGCTCGAATAGCCGCGCGCTCCCAATGATTTCAGCGCCGGTCATCGAGTTTGCTATATGGCAAGATCGTTCGAAATCTCCACCAGATTCAAATCCGGATCGCGAACATAAACCGAGAGAATCTTTCCCCTCGCGCCCGTGCGTTGCACTGGCCCGAGGATGACCACCACGTTTTCCCGCGCGAGGTGCGCGCAAACTTCGTCCATCGGCGTCTTTGTGATCAGGCAGAAGTCCGCCGCGCCAAGCGTGGGCTTCAGTACATTCGGATCGGGTACGGCATCGGCTTGATGCAGATTGATTTTTTGATTGCCAAACGTGAGCGCGACACGTGGCGTGCCCATCGATTCGAAACGTGCGACGTCCATTCCGAGCACGCGAGAATAGAACGCGCAGGTGGCGTCAATGCTGGCGACAGTAAGGACGAAATGGTCGATGTGGTCGATCGCAATCACGCTGCTATTATGCTCGCATGAAACCGCCTGTCTCCAAACTCCCGCGCGTCGGCACCACCATCTTTACCACCATGTCGGCCCTCGCACAGGAAGTCGGCGCGGTCAATCTCGGGCAGGGCTTTCCCGATTTTGACTGTGACGCGCGTTTACTGGACATGATGAATGCGGCGATGCGCGCGGGCTTCAACCAGTATCCGCCGATGACCGGCATCCTTGAATTGCGCGAGGAAATCGCGAAGAAAGTATTCGAGTTGTATGGCCGGCAATACGATGTCGCCGCGGAAATCACCATCACCGCCGGCGCCACCCAGGCAATCCAGACCGCGCTCACGGCGATCGTGCATCCGGGTGATGAAGTCATCATTTTCGAGCCCGTATACGACAGCTACGAGCCGGTGATTCGTTTGAATGGTGGCGTGCCGGTGTATGCGCGGCTGGCGTTTCCCGATTACCGGCCCGACTGGAACGCCGTGCGTGCGCTTATCACGCCGCGCACGCGCGCGATCATGATCAACACGCCACACAATCCTACCGCAACGCTTTGGCCGCGCGCAGACATGGAAGCGTTGGCGGACTTGCTACGCGGCACGGACATCATGCTGATCAGCGATGAAGTCTATGAGCACATGGTGTACGACGGCGAGAAACACTTGAGCGTGGCGTCATTCCCGGATCTTGCCGAGCGCGCGTTTGTCATCTCGTCGTTCGGCAAGACTTATCACGTCACCGGCTGGAAGATCGCCTACTGTCTCGCCCCGAAAGAGTTGATGACGGAGTTTCGCAAGGCGCATCAGTTCGTGGTGTTTACGGTGCACACGCCTTCGCAGCACGCGATCGCGCATTACATTCGGCTTGGCACACACAAACTGCTTTCTGATTTTTATCAGGCGAAGCGCGACTTCTTTTTGAGGCACATGAAGGCGTCGCGCTTCCAATGGCAGCCTTCCCGGGCAACCTATTTTGTCTCGGCGAGCTATGCGCATCTGCCGGAGTTCGAACACTTATCCGAAGCGGAATTCGCGGCGATGCTCGCGCGAAAAATGGGCGTGGCGTGCATTCCGGTTTCAGCGTTTTATCGCGAGGCAGAAGATCATCGCGTGGTGCGCTTTTGCTTTGCCAAGAAGGAAGAGACGCTGGCGAGGGCGGCGGAGCGATTGGAAAAACTCTAGCATTGGCGAGCTTTCGCAGGCGTTTGTGCCATGAAAAGCGCGCCAGTGCTAGAGTTTCGCCAATATTGTCCTGTTATTCTTGGGGCTAACCCCGTTCCCGCTCCGCCCAGTTCGTTGCGAACCGGTTCAGCTCATGGGCATTGCGCAACCCGAGTTTTTTCTTCAGGTTGGCGCGATGCGCTTCAATGGTCTTCACGCTACGCACCAGCTTGGCGGCAATTTCGCTCGATCCGAGACCGAGCCCGATGAGCCGGAAAATTTCATACTCGCGATCGGTGAGCGCGGACAGCACCGACACCGGTTGCGTGGACGCTTTGCCGCGCACCTTCTGCAACAGGACGCCTTGCATGCGTTCGCTGAGATAGACCTCACCGGCAAGAATCTTGCGAATGGCAATGATGACCTTTTCGGTTGCTTCCTGCTTGACCAGATAGCCTTTTGCGCCGACGCGAAAGGCGCGCTCACCGTGTCCCAGCTCGTCGTGCATGCTCAGCACCAGTACCGGAACCTTCGGATAAAGCGCCGTCATTTTCTTGACGAGGTCCAGACCCGACAATCCAGGAAGGGAAATATCGGTCACCAACATGTCCGGGCGTTCCCGCGCGAGGATACGCAATGCCTCCTCGGCCGATTCGGCCTGCAGGCAGACATCGAGATCCGGCTCATCATTGATGAGTTGTTTCAAACCATGCAGGACGATGGCGTGATCATCCACGACCATGATGCGGGCTTTCATGGCCGCTCCTGTCCGGGACCTTTGTTCGATATCGTCAATTCGACTCCTTCCCCGAGATGCACAGTCAATTGCAGTATGAAATATTATGCCCCTGGACCGCCGCGGGCTGTCGATTATTCAGATCAAGAATCGTGCAAATGAAGGCGGACGGCGTGTATTGCACAGGCCGCCCGCTTTTCATATGCCGATATGCGCGATGAATCGGCTATTTGCTGCCCAGCGCGATGTTGATACCGGTCAACAAAAGTGTGTCGCTCTTCTTGGTGCCCGCAGGTGCTTCACTGTTGTAGCGGTTTGACAGCGTGACCTGCAAGTTGATGCCGTTCGCGATCGCGGTTACGAGACCCGAGTCGAACTGGGCGCGGTATTCACCCGAGCGCGTCATGTTCGGGAACAGGGTCAGCTTTTGTTTGAACGATGTGGATTCGCTCAGCTTGTGATTCGATTCTTCACCGAGCAACAGTTCCGTTGAATTGTTGCTGACTTTGGAATCAAAGGTCCGCGGCGGCGGTGGCGTCAATGTGGTCAGCGTTACGGTGTTCCTGTCTTTCTTGTAAACCACGCCACCAAACAAATCCCACGACGTATCCTTTTCCTTGATCACTTTGTAGCCGAACCCGCCGCCCAACACGATGCGCGAGTCGAGGCGCTGGATCTTGTCCTGCTCGGCTTCCAGCGTGCCGAATACGAATGAGCGATCGGAGAGATTCCAGTCGTAGCGCGCGCCGGCGCGCGTGAGGTTGGCGGTCTTCTCGGTCCTGCCGGCCACATCGCGGCTGCCGTAAAGGGAGGTCAGGAACAGACTGATCTTGTCTTCCTTGGTGGCGCGCAAACCGTCGGCGCCAATGTTGAAATTGGTTGATTTGGTATTGCCCGACGCGACCGCAAGGCCGGCAGCGAGCGAACCCCGCCACAATCCGTCTTCCTTCGGCGGATCAGCCAACACGCCGACGGACGACAATGCGCAGGCAAGCGCGGTGACACGAGAAATTCTCTTCATGGTTTCCTTTCTGACGGACAACGTCTATGGAACGTTGTTGTGTGGTTGCGAATATAGTTACCCTGCGTCGCACTTTGTCTTGCAGAGCGGACGCAAGGTAACACGCGGGTCAGAAAGGATTTGTGAACTTTTGTGGAAAGTGCGCGACGTGACTGGTTTGTTTGTCAGCGTGTTGTATTGGCGACACGCTTTTTTGGTGTTCCGAGTAGCGGCGCAAGATACCGGCCGGTGAAACTTCGCGGTGCTTGCGCGACGTCTTCGGGCGTTCCCTGCGCAATGATTTCGCCGCCGCCATCTCCGCCTTCCGGGCCGAGGTCGATCATCCAGTCCGCGGTCTTGATCACGTCGAGGTTGTGTTCAATGACAACAACTGTATTGCCGTGATCGCGCAGGCGATGCAGTACTTTCAGCAACAGATCGATATCGTGGAAGTGCAGGCCAGTGGTCGGCTCATCAAGAATGAACAATGTGCGGCCAGTGTCGCGCTTGGAAAGCTCCAGCGAGAGTTTCACGCGCTGCGCTTCGCCACCGGAGAGCGTGGTGGCGCTTTGGCCGAGGCGAATATAGCCGAGGCCGACATCAAGCAAAGTGTGCAACTTCCGCGCCACTACCGGCACCGGTTTGAAGAACTCGTAGGCCTGCTCGACCGTCATATCGAGTACTTCGTGGATGTTCTTGTGCTTGTAATGCACTTCCAGCGTTTCACGGTTATAGCGCTTGCCGTGGCAGACATCGCACGGCACATAAACGTCAGGCAGGAAATGCATTTCCACCTTGATGACACCGTCGCCCTGGCAAGCTTCACAGCGGCCACCCTTGACGTTGAACGAAAAGCGGCCCGGGCCATAACCGCGCGCGCGCGATTCCGGCACGCTGGCAAACAGATCGCGGATCGGCGTGAACAGTCCGGTGTAGGTGGCGGGATTGGAACGCGGCGTGCGGCCAATCGGCGACTGATCAACGTTGATGACTTTGTCGAAATGATCCAACCCTTCGATGACTTCGAACGGCGCAGGTTCATCGGAAGACGCGTAGATGTGATGTGCAACCGCCTTGTACAACGTGTCGTTGATGAGCGTGGATTTGCCTGAACCGGATACGCCGGTAATGCACACGAACGCGCCCACGGGCAAATCGAATCGCACATGTTTCAGGTTATTGCCGGACGCACCTTTGATCGTCAGGAGTTTTTTCAGGTCGACCTTGGTGCGCTTCTTCGGAATCGCGATCGCTTTCTTGCCTGACAGGTACTGGCCGGTCAGTGACTCCGAGGCATTCCTTATTTCGGCCGGCGTGCCCTGTGCCACCACCTGGCCACCGTGCGTTCCCGCGCCCGGGCCCATGTCCACCACGTAGTCCGCGGAATTGATGGCATCCTCATCGTGTTCGACCACGATCACCGAATTGCCCAGGTCGCGCAGGCGTTTCAAAGTTTCCAGCAAGCGGTCGTTGTCGCGCTGATGCAGGCCGATGGAGGGCTCGTCAAGCACATACATCACGCCCGTCAGGCCGGAACCGATTTGCGAGGCGAGGCGAATGCGCTGGGCCTCGCCACCGGATAGCGTATCGGCGGAACGCACCAAGGATAGATAGTCCAGGCCGACGTTATTCAGGAACGTGAGGCGCGCGGTAATTTCTTTCAGGATACGATCGGCGATCGCCATTTTCTGCGGCGAAAGCTTGACCTCGTCGAACCAGCGTCTGGAATCTTTCAGCGCCATGGCAGACAGTTCATGCAGATTTTTATCGCCGACTTTCACGTGACGCGCCTCGATGCGCAGGCGCGTGCCGGCACAGTCCGGACAGCTCTTCGTCGAAATGTATTTGGCGAGTTCCTCGCGCACGGCCAGCGAATCGGTTTCGCGATAGCGCCGTTCCAGATTCGGCACGATGCCTTCAAAAATCTCTTCTCGCAGGATCGGCTTGCCGCGTTCGCCCGGATACTTGAACGAGATTTTTTCCTTGCCGGAGCCCTGGAGAATGAGTTGCTGCACTTCCGGCAAAAGCTGGTCGAAGGGTTTGTCGATATCGAACTGGTAGTGCTGCGCCAACCCCAGCAGCATCTGGAAGTAGAACTGATTGCGCCGGTCCCAGCCCTTGATCGCGCCGCCCGCGAGCGACAATCCCGGGTAGGCGGCAATTCGCTTCGGATCGAAAAACGTGATCTGGCCCAGGCCATCGCAGCTTGGGCATGCACCCATCGGATTGTTGAACGAAAACAACCGCGGCTCCATTTCGGAGATCGAATAGTCGCAGGACGGGCAGGAAAATTTTGATGAGAACAGGATTTCCTTGCTCGTCTCCATGTTGACCGCGATGGCCTTGCTCTCGCCCACACGCAAGCAGGTTTCAAACGATTCCGCGAGGCGCTGTTTCAACGCCTGCGGCGAACCCGTCGCCGGATCGGGTGAAACCTTCAGGCGATCCACCACCACTTCGATGGTGTGTTTCTTCATCTTGTCGAGCTTGGGGAAGGCATCGATCTCGATCACCTTGCCGTCGACGCGCAAGCGCACGAATCCCTGCGAGCGGAATTCCTCGACCATATCCAGATGCTCGCCCTTGCGATTCACCACCACAGGGGCCAGCAACGTGAGCTTGGTGCCATCCGGCAGTGCGGCAACCGTATCCACCATCTGCGATACCGTCTGCGCTTCCAGCGGCAGTTGATGCTCGGGACAATACGGCGTCCCGGCACGTGCGAACAACAGACGCAGGTAATCGTGAATCTCGGTGACCGTGCCGACGGTGGAGCGCGGATTATGCGAGGTTGCTTTTTGCTCGATCGAAATGGCGGGCGACAGCCCTTCGATCAAATCAACGTCCGGCTTTTCCATCAACTGCAAGAACTGCCGCGCATAGGCCGACAGCGATTCCACGTAGCGCCGCTGCCCTTCGGCATACAAGGTATCAAACGCAAGTGAAGATTTTCCCGAGCCGGACAGGCCGGTGATCACCACCAGCGAATGTCGCGGCAAATCGAGATTGATGTTCTTGAGATTGTGGGTGCGGGCACCGCGGATCTTGATGAATTCCATGAATTTCTTATGAAGAAAACGGGCTAAGGCCTTGATGCATAGGGGTGCGGAAACGCAGGCAACCGGCCCCATGCGCAAACAAAAGGGCAACCGGTCATTTTAACGCTTTCGGGTTTCCCCCCGCATCTCTTTTTTGGGGCACAATGCTCGCGCGGCTCAATCGGAATACGAGTCGCACTCGTGTGGGGAGCGGCAAAGCCTCTCCTCCAAAACCAATCGTTACATGGAAGGAAGTCTCATGGCATCAGTCAATAAAGTCATCCTGGTGGGCAATCTGGGTCGTGATCCAGAAACACGCTATATGCCCGACGGCGGCGCAATCACCAACATCTCGATTGCGACCACGTCGACCTGGAAAGACAAGAGCGGCGAAAAACAGGAAGCCACAGAATGGCATCGCATTTCGTTCTTCGGCAAGTTGGCCGAAATCGCCGGCGAATATCTGAAAAAAGGCTCGCAGGTTTACGTCGAAGGCAAACTCCGCACGCGTAAATGGCAGGACAAGGACGGCCAGGATAAATACACGACCGAGATCATCGCGGATTCCATGCAGATGCTGGGGTCGCGGCAAGGAATGGGCGGCGATAGCGGCGGGGACTATGCGCGCTCATCGGGTGGCGCCCAGTCTTCCGGTGGCGCACCAAGCGGACCTTCAGCGGGTTCTTCCTCGAAACCGGGTGGCGGGCCCAAGGGTGGCGCGGCGAAGTTTGAAGATATGGACGACGATATTCCGTTTTGAAATTCGTTTTTTGATTGAATTGGAAAGCCCGCGTTTGCGGGCCTTTTTGCTTGTTATTGGACAGCACTAAAGACCATCGTTCTGCGTTTTGCGACAGGCGTCAGCCGGAGTCCCTCAGCATTCCGTCGTGGCAAAAAGAAAAGCCGTGGCCTTATGTGAATCGTGGATTCCCGTGTTCACGGGAATGACAGCTCGATCAGCCAACTCAGCAATGGGCGCGCCTCCCAGACCACTTTACCCCCAAAACCCGCGCCAAATGGCGATCCGCGCTTTCTATCGCTATGCCGCCGCCAATTTCATCTCCCGCTCCGCCAGTCGCGCTAAAATCTTCCCGTGCACGCCACCAAACCCGCCGTTGCTCATGACCAAAACATGATCTCCAGGCTGGGCCATGACCACAATCGCGTTCACCATCGCGTCGAGATTTTCAAATATTCCCGTCTTTGTCCCGATTGGTTCAAACGCCTTGGCGACGTCCCAGCCAAGATTATTCGCATAAACGAATACCACGTTCGCATTGGTGAGTGAACCCGGCAACGCGGCACTCATCGCGCCCAGCTTCATGGTGTTGGTACGCGGTTCCAGCACGGCGATGATTCGCACGCTGTCACCGACGCGTTTACGCAAACCTGTGACCGTCGTTTGAATCGCGGTTGGATGATGGGCGAAATCATCGTAAACGGTCACGCCGCCAATCTCTCCTTTTATTTCCATGCGACGTGCCACGCCGGTGAATGTGTTCAGCGCCTCGATGGCGAGCGCGACCGGTACACCACCGTGCCGCGCCGCTGCGATAGCAGCCAGCGCGTTTAGTGTGCTGTGCGTGCCCATCTGGCTCCAATCGACCATGCCGCGGTCTTCGTTATTGAGCAGCACATGAAACTGCGCATCGCGTTCACCGCGCCGGAAGTCCCACATTGCCCCCGGACCAAAAGTTTCTGTCGCCGTCCAGCAGCCTTTGGCAAGCGCGTGCTGAACGTGTTCGTCGCGGCCATTGCTGACGATGAGTCCGTTGGCGGGCACGGTGCGCACCAGGTGATGAAACTGCGTTTCGATTGCTTCCACATTCGGAAAAATATCGGCGTGGTCGTACTCAAGATTGTTCATGATGGCGGTGCGCGGACGGTAGTGCACGAACTTGCTGCGCTTGTCGAAAAACGCGGTGTCGTATTCGTCGGCCTCAATCACGAAAAAAGGGGAATCGCCTTGCGGCGCACGGGCGGATATACCGAAGTTGGTGGGCACGCCGCCGATCAGGAAACCCGGGCCGACACCGGCGTAGTCGAGTATCCACGCCAGCATCGCGCTGGTGCTGGTCTTGCCGTGCGTGCCGGCGACGGCCAGCACCCATTTGCCGTAGAGGAGATTTTCTCCCAGCCATTGCGGGCCGGAAATGTAGGGCAGACCGCGATTCAACATTTCCTCAACGACCGGCATGCCACGCGTCATCACGTTACCGACAACGTAGAGATCCGCCTTGAATTCGTCGAGTTGCGCGGCGTCGAAGCCGGTGTGCAATTCAATGCCCGCCGCATCCAGTTGCGTGGACATGGGGGGATAAACGTTCCGGTCGGAACCAGTCACTGTGTGGCCGGCCCGCGCGCGAGGACGGCGATACCGCCCATGAAGGTACCGCAGATACCGAGGATATGAATGTGCATTTTTAGTTTGTCATCCTGGGCAACGCGAACGATCTCGGCCCGGGAGGCATTGGTCCTATAGGAAGTGTGAACGTCAACCCGGAATTCGTCGCCTACTGCCCGGAGTCACCATGCTTGTTAACTCTTGAAGATAAAATAAACCGCGCCCATCAAACACAGCCCGGCCCACAGGTAATTCCAACGTAATGGTTCCTGCATATAGAAAATAGCGAACGGCACGAATACCGACAGCGTGATGACTTCCTGCAATATTTTCAGTTGCGCCAGGTTCATCTGGGTATAACCGATGCGATTCGCCGGCACTTGAAGCAGGTATTCAAACAGCGCGATACCCCAACTCGCCATCGCCGCGAGGAACCAGTGCCTGCCCGAAAGATTTTTCAGATGCGCGTACCAGGCAAAGGTCATGAAAACATTCGAGGCAATCAACAGCAGGCTGGCGGTGAAGACGGGCGAACCAAACAAATTACCCATTTCTGATGCTGTCGGGTAACCGCGGATTGACCTTGATTCGCATGGGGAAATTTTATCACCTGTCATGTGAAAATTCGTCACAAAAACAGACATCCTTTGGGAGTAAACTGAACGGCCTTGAAACGACCAATGATGGACGCACTTATAGTCGTTAGTTCACTGACATCGGATAATCATGGTCCCACATCTCACCACGTCGCTTACCGGTCCGCTGCTGGACCTGGAAAAGAAGATTCTTGGCAGCATGCCCGATATCGAGCGCTGGTTTCGCGGGCAGTGGAACGAAAACATCCTGCCGTTTTATTCCTCGGTCGATCTGCGCAATTCCGGCTTCAAGCTGGCGCCGGTGGATACCAATCTGTTTCCGGGTGGCTTCAACAATCTCAATCCCGATTTTCTGCCGCTGTGCGTGCATGCGGCAATGTCGGCCGTGCAAAAGCTTTGCCCGGACAAGCAGCGCTTCCTGTTGATTCCGGAAAACCACACGCGCAATCTGTTCTATCTCACCAATGTCGCCGCGATCCGGAAAATCCTGATCAGCGCGGGCCTGGATGTGCGCGTGGGTTCGCTACTGCCGGAGATCACGGCGCCGACCACGCTCGATTTGCCCAATGGGGAGAGGCTCGTCCTGGAACCGATCAGGCGCGTCGGTAACAAGCTGGTGCTGGACGGTTTCGAGCCGTGCGCGATTTTACTCAACAACGATCTCTCGGCTGGCGTGCCCGAGCTGCTGAAACGCCTGGAGCAGCCGGTTGTGCCGCCACTCTATGCCGGCTGGACCACGCGCCGCAAGACGCTGCACTTTCACGCCTACGACAATGTCGCCGAAGATTTTGCGAAAATCATCGGCATCGATCCTTGGTTCATCAACCCGGTATTCAGCCAGTGCGGCAAGGTGAATTTCAGCGCCAACGAGGGTGAGGAATGCCTTGCGGCGAATGTGGAAGCCGTGCTGCACGAAACACAGCTGAAGTACGACGAATACGGTATCAAGGAAAAGCCGTTCGTCATCGTCAAGGCCGACGCCGGCACCTACGGCATGGGCATCCTCACGGCGCGTTCGCCCGAGGATGTGCGCGGGCTCAACCGCAAGGAACGCAACAAAATGGCGGTGGTGAAGGAAGGCCTCGAAGTAAACGAGGTGATCGTGCAGGAAGGCGTGCACACCTTTGAAAGCGTCAATGGCGCGGTGGCGGAGCCCGTCGTGTACATGATCGACCAGTTCGTGGTCGGCGGCTTTTATCGCATCAACACCGATCGGGGTGTGGATGAGAATCTCAACTCGCGCGGCATGAGCTTCGTGCCGCTCGCGTTCGAAACCGATTGTCACACGCCCGATTGCGCCGGCATGCCGGATGCGCCACCGAATCGTTTTTATACCTATGGCGTGGTCGGGCAGACTGGCGATGTTGGCGGCAGCCAAGGAACTGGCAGGCGCTGTCGGAAACGGTTGATGTCGAAGGGTACCCTGCCCTTAACTTCTTCGGCTCCCCCTACGTTGATCCGGCCGATGGCCGTCTCCGCGGATTGACGCATGAAGTTTGCCTTTATCGTTGATCCGCTGGCAAAACTCAAGGCCTACAAGGATTCCTCCGTCTTCATGATGCGCGAAGCCGCGAGACGCGGCCACGAAGTGTGGGCATTCGAAGCGCACGAAATCTTTTCCGCCGGGCAAGTGTGCGCCAACGCGCATCGCCTCGACGTTTCCAGTGACAATCATGCCTGGTATCGCGAGGTATCGTCGAACACGCAGCCGCTGACCTTTTTCGATGCGGTGCTGATGCGCAAGGACCCGCCTTTCAATCAGGAATACCTTTATTCGACGTTGTTGCTGAGCCTCGCCGAGCAGCAGGGCGCGCGCATCGTCAACCGGCCGAATGCATTGCGCGACTACAACGAGAAACTCGCGATCCTGAAATTCGAGCGCTTCACTTCGCCCACGCTGGTCACGGCCGACATGGGCCGTATTCATGCATTCGTCGATGAGCATCGTGACGTCATCGTCAAGAAACTCGATGGCATGGGCGGCACCTCGATTTTTCTCGTGCGCAAGGACGACCCGAATCGCAACGCCATCATTGAAGTGCAGACGATCAATGGCTGCGAAACCATCATGGCGCAACGCTACATTCCCGAGATCACCAAAGGCGACAAGCGCGTGCTGGTGATCGACGGCAATGTGGTGCCGTTCTGCCTCGCGCGCATCCCGAAGGATGGCGAAACACGCGGCAATCTCGCCGCCGGCGGGCGCGGCGTCGCGCAAGCAATTTCGCCGCGTGATCGCGAAATCGCCGAAGCAGTCGGTCCGCAATTGAAGGCCGACGGCCTTACCCTCGTCGGGCTCGACATCATCGGCGATTACCTGACCGAGGTGAATGTGACGTCACCCACCTGTCTTGTCGAAATATTCGAGCAGGTCGGCTTTAATGCGGCGGCGTTGATCATCGACGCGCTGGAAAAGCGCAACGCGTAATATTGTTCTCCGCTGTAATTTGTAATCGCTGATCGCGGAAATTGACGTGCGGTAAGTTTTAATCCCAATTTGTGGGAGGGCATCGGTCATGGTGGATTGGGAACCAATATCCCTGGGTGCACTGCTGGAACGAATCGCGCAGGGCTGTGCGCGCATGACGGAAACGCAACGGCACTTGTGGCGAGGTGTTCAGATCAAACCCGAAAAATGGAAACAACATCCTTACGGTGACGCAGGCGACGGATTCTGGGCGGTTGGACTGGCTGGTCGAACCGTGATTTGGTACAACGATCTCGAAAACGGATTCAATCGTTCGGTGTACTCGGACTATGGCGTGATCGATGACTATTGGCGCAATGCGGACGAGCTGGAACTCACAATTCAATATCTCGCCAATGCACTCGCCGGCGGTCAAGACCTGTCACTCATTGGCTCAGGGTTCAAGAAGCGTGCGTAGCAAGCGTAGCCTCGATGCAGCGAAGCGCAATCGAGGGCCCCGTTGTGATGAGCGAATTTTCTTTCATGTGCATTGCTCCCGGATTTCGCTTCGCTGTACCCGGGCTACACGTGGGCAGATTTTTTTCAATGAACAAAAAGATGTAGAACGCCATTTGGCGGGCTTCCCTGGACAAAAATGCCGGGAAAGCCGCGCCAGTGCTTGTGTTCATTTGTGAAGTCGGTAGCTGGAAGCATTCGCTCCCACATTGCGTCGCCCGATCAACCTGGCCATACGAATCCGTCGCCGTACTCGACAAGGAGGTGGCAACCGTGAGCATCCGCATCTCACAAGAGCCGAGCAGACTCATTCGGCAAATCGCGATGGCATGTATCGCGGCAGCAATTGCGTTGGCGGCCGCAGCGCAGACGCCTGCCGAGCGCCGCAACCCGCCGATCACAGCCACCGCGCTCCTGCCCGGTGAGTCCATCAATATCGACGGCAAGCTCGACGACGCGGTCTGGCAGCGCATCAAGCCGATAACGGAATTCTATGAGTACCGCCCGGGTGATGCATTGCCCGCAAAATTTCCCACCGAAGCCCGCATCGCCTACGGTGAACACGCGCTCTATATCGGCATCACCGCGATTGATCCGCAGCCCGCCAGGATTGATGCGCCATTGGTGCGCCGCGATCAGGTCCTGGGCACGCAGGATTTTGTCGCCATTCATATCGACCCCCTGGGCACGCGAAAATTCGCGCAAATTTTTCGCGTCAATGCGGCAGGCGCAATCGGTGATGGCCTGTTCAACGATGCCACCGCCAGCGAGGACCTTTCGCCCGACTTCGAATTCGAGGCGCGCACCGCGGTTAATTCAACCGGCTGGACCGCCGAAATACGCATCCCGTTTTCAACGCTGCGTTATTCCAGTCCGCCGTCCCCGAACTGGAGCATTCAGATCGTTCGACTCATTTCGCGAGACCAGGAGTATCGTCTGGCGAACGCCCGCATCCCGCGCAACTCAAATTGTTTTCTCTGTTACGCACAAACACTTGAGGGCATGACCAACCTGCCGGTCGGCACCGAGTTCACCGTCACGCCGCAGATGACGTTGCGACATGCCAACGACCGGCACAATGATGGCCCTCGGCACGGCAAGACCGATTTAGTCGCCGGCGTCGATGTGAAATTCCGCCCGCGGCCGGACCTGGTCTTTGACGCCACCATCAACCCGGATTTTTCGCAGGTGGAACTCGATGCCCCGCAGCTGGGCGGCAGCGCGCAGTTCGCCTTGTTCTTTCCCGAAAAGCGGCCGTTTTTTCTCGAGGGCGCGGACATACTTTCGTCGCCGTTCACGGGTGCCATTTATACGCGCTCCATCAATGACCCTGCATGGGGCGCGCGCCTCACCCGGCGCAATGAAACCAACGACTTCACGATCCTCACCGCGCGCGATGATGGCAAGGGTTTCATCCTGTTGCCTGGCCCGCTCGACACCGGCTATGCCACCCAGGAGACCAAGTCACAGGCGACCATTGGCCGCTTTCGCTCTCATCTGGGCAATTTGTCGGTGGGTGGACTGGTGACCGATCGCACCTATGAAAGCGCACCCGGCAACCCGGCCGCGTACAACCGCGTCGCCGGCGTTGATTTCGTCTGGCGTCCGGCGGGCGAGACGCGCGTGCGCGGCCAGCTTCTGGGCAGCTTCACCAAGGATCCGCGTAATCCGCGCGAGCCGGTAACGCCCGACAATGACTATGCCGCGATGGGGGACTATGACTACCGCGACGCGACGTGGGGCTTGTCCGGCGGCGTCGAACAGGTTGGCCGCGGTTTTCGCGCGGACAACGGCTTTTTCGGCCAGGCCGGTTACACCAATGCGCGCCAGGAAATCCAGCGCAGGTGGAACCATGTCGGGCCTTTTCATGAAGTGTCACCCTTCGTCAATCTCGTTCGTACCGTGGACGATGCGGGCAACCTGCTGTACCGGCAAGCCGTGCCCGGTATTTTTTTCGCCACCGACAAAAACACCAACATCGCCATCGAGTGGCGGCCCAATACGCGCGTGCGCATCCGCAATGAAGGGGACACGTTGAAGCGCGATCAGGTATTTGCGTCGATCGAAACGTCGCCGGGCACATGGCTGTCGCGCCTTTTCGTTGAGACGGCAATCGGTGACCGCGCGGATATCGTCGGCAACGTCATCCGTCGCGGTTATTACATCGGCGCCAACGCAACTTTGCGGCTGTCCGATCGATTTGAAATCGAACCGCGCATCGATGAATCGGTGATGGGAACGGGCATTCTTGCCACCGGCAGCGACATCGCGCTGCGCGAACGCGCGATGCAGATCACATCGGTCTATCACTTCACCGCACGCGACCACCTGCGATTCATCGGCCAGTACAGCAGTGTCAAACGCGAATCAGCGTTCTATGCGGAGCCGGTTACCGCCAATGAAAAAACCGAAACGCTGTCGCTGGTGTACGGGCATTTGCGCAGCCTCGGCACCAGTGTGTACGTGGGCGCCACCACTTCGCGAAGCATTGACAGCGGCGCCGAGACGAAGCGGCGTCAGAACGAAGTGTTCGTGAAGATCTCCTGGGCCTTTGATATGGTCGCGCTGTTTTTATAATACTGGCGAAAACACGTAGATCCAGCATTGGCGAGGGTTTCTGGCCAAAAATGTCCCAAACGGCAAGCTGGATGCGGACTTTGTGCTGCCGCCAGACACATTTCGCGGCGAATACCCAAGCTTGCGCTGCCACCCACAATGCGCGATATCGGCAGCGATAAATGTCACAATGCGCGTTCTGGATTACTTAACCGCTACCCACACCATGTTCACCAAGCTATTCAAGAAGGACGAATCCTCCGACAAACCGCAGGCCACCGCACCCGCATCTGCACAGGCTGCCTCACCGCCGCCGGATAAGACGCCGTGGGAAGAACAATTGCGTGCCGCAGCAGGCAATGACGAGGCGCTGCTGGCGGTGGCGAAATCCGCGCCGTTCATCGATATCAAGTTTTCCGCCGTGCAGGCGCTTGCAAGCGAAGAAGCACTGAAACTGGCGGAACGCGAATTTCGCAATCATGACCGGCGCGTGCACCGTGAAGCCAAACAACGCCTGGAAGCGAAGATCGCCGAGCGCGAAGCGCGCGCGCAGGCCGCGCAACTCATTGATGCCGCATCGGCGCTGGTCGAGGAAACGCATATTCCGGCAAACCGCCTGGTAGAACTTGATCACGCCTGGCAGGTGTTGAGTCCCGCCATGCTGGAAGACAGCCAGATTGCCGCCTATGCGGCGGTATGGACCCGGCTCACCACGCTGACGCGCGAGCGCGGCGACCAGCAACTCTGGACCAAACGCTGGATGGCCGAGGCGAATCGCGCGCTGACACATTTTCATACCGTCTGCATGCAGGTGGCGCGCGCGGAAAAGGAACATGCGGACCTGACGTCGGCGCGCGCCTCGGTCGAGGAGTCGCTTTCGGCTTCCCTGACCGCCGGTGATGCGGCGACGTCCGTGCTATCGGTTGCCCACTTGCAGGCGAGCTTGCGTGAAGCACTGCAACTCGCCGCCGAAACCGACGCGCGATTGACGTTTCTGGAAAACTTGCCGGCGGCTACCGATGGCACGCAAGTTGCCGCCTGGCAAGCCCTTCCGATTGCCGAGGCGCACGTCGCGGCGGCGCTCAATGCGCGCTTTGAACAATGGCACCGCGAACAGACCGATGCCCGTCAGGCGCGAACCGCAGAAGTAAAAAAGCACGCCAGCGAGCAAAGCAAGGCGGCTCGACAAACGCGCCTGGATGAAATTGAGGCGGTGCTGGCCCAGGCCGAGGCCGCGCTGGCCGCCGGACATCTGGCCGAGACCATAGAGCACTTGCACAAGGCCGATGGCGCGGCGCAATCAACGAGCGTGGACAAGAAACTGCAGGCGCGCATGGAAGCCGTGCAGGGCGAAGTGGCGCGCCTGAAGGGCTGGCAGCATTGGGGTGGCGGACGGGTGCGCGACGATCTGGTGCTGGAAGCCGAAGCGCTCGCCAAGGCCAGTGCCGCCGAGAAGCTGGCCATCAAGGCGCACGGCGATGCCATCGACAATTTGCGCGAACGCTGGAAAGAACTCGACAAGCTCGGCGGCGCCACCAACCGCACCCTATGGCTCCGGTTCGATGGCGCGCTGAAAACCGCGCACCTGCCGGTGGCCGCGCATCTGGCCAAACTGAAAGCCGTGCGCCAGGAAAATCTCGAGGCGCGCAACAAGCTGATTGCCGGACTCGATGCCGTGGTGCTGGCCGCCGCCGAAAAAGGCGAGACGCAGGACTGGCGCGCGCTGGCGCGAGTGCTTGAACAGTTTCAGACCGAATGGCGCAAGCTGGGACCGCTGGAACATACCGTGCCGCACAAGGCGCGCAATGCCCTCGATGCGCGCCTGAAGGCCAGTTCCGAACGCCTCGATGCACCGTTACGTGAAGTGCGTCGCGTCGAGCAATTGAAACGCAGCAAACTGATCGAACGCGCGAAGGCACTGGCCGCCGATTCGGCCGCCCGCGATGTCATCGCCAAGGTACGTGAGCTGCAAACCGAATGGCAGCAACACGCCAAAGGTTTGCCGCTGGCACGAAACGAAGAAAACAAATTGTGGGGAGAATTCAAAGCCGCGACCGATGCCGTATTCAAGCAGCGCGATGCGGTGCATGCGACGCGCGATGCCGAATTCAAAACCCATCAGGTCGCGAAGGAAGCGCTCATCGCGCGCCTCGCCGCACTGGCCGCCGACACGCCGGCCGCCGAGATCAAGCGCGCGCTGGTTGATATCGACCGCGAATGGCGCAATAGCGGCGAAGCGCCACGTGCGGTCGGCGCGAAACTCGATGCCGCGTTTCGCACCGCGCGTGACACCGCGCAGCAGCATCTCGCCGGCAGCGCGAAGCGTGTCTGGCACGTCACCTGCGATGCACTGGCGGCGAAATTGGCGATGTGCGAGGAAGTCGAGTCCGCGCAGCCGAACGAAGGCTTGGATGTTCGCTGGCAAGCCGCCGCGGCGCTGCCTGCTGCGTGGGAACCTGCCTTGCAGGGACGCTTCAAGGCGGCCATGGCGGGCAATGCGGACGCCGCAAAAACCTCCGCCGACGCACTCGCTGGCGTTCTGTTGCAACTGGAAGCCGCGCTCAACATTGAATCCCCGCCAGCCTTTCAGGCAGCGCGCCGCGAACTGAAACTGCGCGCGTTGAAGAATGCGATGGAAGCGCGGCAATCGGCGGGCGTCAACGCGGCAGATATCGACCGGTGGCTGGCCGAAGCATTCGGGTTTGCGCGTCCGGATGCGGCGTCCCGTCAGCGGCTGGGGACGATCCTGTTGGCGTTGCGGGAAGGGGCGCATCGCAGCGCATAAGATTGGCGGTTCGGGTCTGCGCCAGAGTCTAAAGTCCGCGTGCCGATTGCCGTTCGGGGCATTTATGCCCTGAAAGCCGCGCCAGTGCTGGACTTTCGCGTATTGGTGAGGGTGTGGCGGGGACGCGTTAGGGCACCGTACTCAATCGCTTGTCCGCATCCACCAGCCAGCTCGCCATCGTCTGCAGGAAAGTTTTCTCGAAGCGCGCGCGGCAAATTTCCGACGCGTCGCGCAGCGCGGAATCGGCGATACGCAAGACGATGCCGTCGAGCAGCACAGTGCAAGTGGTGTTGCGCGGCCCGCGGCCTTCCAGCACATAGGATATTTCGCCCATGCTCATGCCGGCGGAGACCAGGTCAATCAATCGTCCTTGCTTCGATACTCTCGCCTGGCCATTCAGCAGAACAAAGAAACAGTCGCCAATATCGCCCTCACGAATCAGCACGTCACCCTGATAGACGCGCCGGAATTCTCCGATCTCGAGTACATACCAGAGGTCCGCATCGGAAAACAGCCGGAAGAACGTCGACTCGCGAAGCAACTGAAAACGCTCGCTTTCGCTCGAAAGATTGACGGCCAGATAGCCTTGATTGAGCGAGACCGGCGCGATTTTGGTCAGCGCGTCCAGGCATTCGCGCCAGGAACCAAAGCGTTCGGACGGCAGCTTTGCCATCATCCGCGCGATCACCGCATCGAGCGCGGGCGGGATGCTGGGCCGGATTTCGCTCGGCGGTTTCGGCTGCGCCTTGAATATCCGCGTCGTCAGTTCTTCCATGTTCGTACCATCGAACGCCCGCACGCCAGTAAGCAGCAGGTAAAAGACCACGCCAAGCGAAAACATGTCGCTGCGAAAATCAAGGCGGTGACCGAGCAACTGCTCCGGCGACATGTAAAGCGGTGAGCCGATGCCAGCCTCGACCTGGCCGGCACGCGTGGATATCAGCGTCGCTCCCAGATCGCTCAGGCGGATGTCGCCGCTGGTGGTGATCAGGATATTGGCCGGCTTGATGTCGCGATGGATGAGCCCCAACACATTCATGTATTCCAGCGCTTTGCCGCACTTGAAAACAATGTCCACCAGCGCTTCATGGCCGAGCAGCGTGCCGCGTTCGCAATGCTTTTCCATCGTGCCGCCATCCACGCATTCCATCACCACGTAGTGATCATCGCCGTCATGAATGACATCGAAAATCTTGACGATATGCGGATGGTTGAGTTTTCCCAACAGCGCCGCTTCGGTTCGCATTCCCAAATCCGCGAGCGCGATACTCGGCTTGTCCGCACTATTGTGATTGACAACTTTCACCGCGACCTCGCGGCGGTGGAACGGATCTTCGGCCAGATAAACCGTGCTGGTTGCGCCGCTGCCGAGGACGCGCAGCAGCGTGTACTTGCCCAGTTGGCGGGGCAGGTCAGAATCGTCGGGAAATTCCGGGAACGCGCTGGTCATCTTGTTCTGGTGCAGCAGATCGACGTGTCAGGTTAGCACGGTGAGGACGCAACTGCGCCGCGCACGATGCCCGTCAGTGACGCCTGCTCACACTTATTGACTGGTCCAGCCGCCCTCGATGGGGATCGCGCTGCCGGTGATGTTGTGGGCGATTGGATGGCACAGCCACGCGGTCAGTTGGCCGATCTCGGACGGTTTGGACATGCGCTGGCTGGGCTGTTTCTCGCGCAGCAGATCGCGCGCCCCTGCGTCACGATCGCCATTGAAGAGCGCCGAGCGCGTGACTATTTGCGGCTCGATGATGGCCGTCTCGGTCCAGCCGGGGCAGATGCAATTGACCGTCACGCCGCCTTGCTCGCGGCTGCCGGCGCTGGCGTATTCCAGCGCGGCCACGCGCGACAAGCCGATCAGCCCGAATTTGGCCGCAACATACGGCGCCTTGTTGATCGAAGCGACCAGGCCATGCACCGAGGCAATGTTGATCACGCGGCCGTAACCGCGTTCAGCCATGCCGGGCATCGCCGCCTTCATGGTGTGAAAGGCCGCCGAAAGGTTGACGGCAAGAATGCGGTCCCAGACGCTCGCCGGCAAATCTGCAAGTGGCGCCGTCTGCTGGATGCCGGCATTGTTCACCAATATATCGAGCGGGCTGGCCGCGAGGACGTCCTGCATCAGGGTTTCTATCTGGCGTGCATTGCTGAGATCGTTGGTGAAGCAGGCAACGGAAAGTGCCCCGGCGGCGAGCACTGCCTGGCGCGCATTATCCTGCTGGGCGGCAGTACCAAGGCCGTGCAGCACCAGGTGGCAGCCCTCCGCGGCAAGCGCCTCGGCGATGGCGAGGCCGATGCCTTGAAACGATCCGGTAACGAGGGCACGGCGGCCTGCGGGTGGCGGTGTCATGCGATTCTCCTGTGTGACTATTGAAGATGCTTGCGCAATTCGGTTTTAAGTACTTTGCCGTAATTATTCTTGGGCAGGCTTTCGAGGAAGCGATATTCCTTCGGTCGCTTGAAGCGGGCAATGTGCTCAAGGCAGAGCGCATCCAGTTCGCGCGCGTCAACGCCCTCGCCGACCACGAACGCAATGACGACCTCACCCCATTCCGGATCCTGGCGCCCCACGACGGAAACTTCGCGAACCCGGGGATGTTTGAGCAGCACTTCCTCCACTTCGCGTGGGTAGATATTGGAGCCGCCGGAAATGATCACGTCCTTGGAGCGATCCTTGAGCGTGAGAAAACCGTCGCCGTCAAGACTGCCGATGTCGCCCGTCCACAGCCAGCCAGCCAGCAGCACTTTCGATGTCGCGGCGGGATTGTTCCAGTAGCCCGCCATGACGGGATCGCCGCGCACCAGGATCTCCCCGGCCTCGCCGATTGGCAGCGGCAACCCTCTTTCATCGGCGACGCGCACCTCCACCAGCGACTGGGCAACACCGACCGACGCAATGCGCTCGAGCCAGCGCGGGTGTGCGCGATCGGCGAGCTGATCACGCGAAAGCGCGGTGATGCACATCGGACTTTCACCCTGGCCATAGATCTGCACGAAGCGATTGCCCATGATATCGAGCGCCTTGCGAATATCCTCGACGTACATCGGCCCGCCACCGTACACAATCGTCTTGAAACCATCCGGATCGGCACCGCTGGTTTCGATGTGCTCGACCACGCGCTTCACCATCGTCGGCGCCGCGAACAGCGACATGCGACCGATCTTCCGCGCAAGCTCGCTGAGTTCGGCGGCATCGAATCCACCCGACTCCGGAACGACGTGCCGCGCCGCTTTCAGCACATGCGCAAAATTGTAGAGCCCGGCGCCGTGCGAGATGGGTGCCGCATAGACGATGGCGTCGGCGGGATCGACCGAATCCACGTCGCTGAAATAGCACGATGTCATTGCCAGCAGATTGCGGTGAGTCTGAATGACGCCTTTCGGATGGCCAGTGGTGCCGGAGGTGTAAAAAAGCCACGCGAGATCGTCCGCGGCACGATGCTGAATGGCAATCGGCGCGGCTTGCAGGAGGCTTGCGTACTCCCTCGTGCCTGGAGTGAAGATGCGTTTCACGGAAGCGATATCGTCCACCAGCGGCACGACATCCAGCGCGAGGTCGGCGCCAACGAACAGGCAAGATGCCTCAGCGTTTTCCAGGATGTACGCCATCTCGCGCGGATGCAGCTTGGCATTGACCGGCACGGCGGCGAGCCCGGCCCACCAGATGCCGTAGAGCACCTCGAGGTATTCCGGGCAATTGGTCATGAATACGGCGATGCGTTCGCCTGCAGCCAGCCCGAGTTCGTCACGCAAGAAACCGCCGATGCTGGCCGCGCGCGCCGCCAGCGTGCGGTAATCGAACAGACAATGCTCACCGAGAAATACCGCGGGACGTTCAGCAAAAACCGTCGCGCTGCGCACCAGTAGCTGGGCAATGTTCATCTGGCGGCCTCCAGGATGCTGACGTAATTGGCGACCGCCGATCCTCCCATGTTGAACACGCCCGCGAGCCTCGCGCCGGGTACCTGCATCTCGCCGGCTTCGCCGCACAACTGCATGGCGGCAATGACGTGCATCGAGACGCCGGTCGCGCCGATCGGGTGGCCCTTGGCCTTGAGCCCGCCGGAACGGTTGACGGGCAATCGTCCGTTTGCGTAAACGGTGCCGTCGTCAAGAACACGCTGGCCCTGTCCGGCTGGCGCCAGTCCCATGGCTTCATAGGCGAGCAGTTCGGCGATGGTGAAACAGTCATGCACTTCGGCCAGTGACAGGTCGTTAACATTGCAGCGAGCCAATGCCAGCGCATCTTTCCACGCGCGTTGCGGTCCGGCGAACGACGCGGGGTCGCGCCGCGACATCGGCAGGAAATCATTGACCTGGCTGCGAGCACGAAAGCGCACGCCCCGCGCAAACCGCGCCAACAACGATTCGTCGACGATGACGAGCGCGGCCGCGCCGTCGGAAACCAGCGAGCAGTCGGTCTTGCGTAATGGCGCGGCGATGATGGGGTTTTTGTCGGATACCGTATTGCAGAATTCGAAGCCCACGTCCTTGCGAATCTGTGCCCACGGGTTGCTGACGCCGTTGGCGTGATTCTTGGCGGCGATGTGCGCCAGCGTCGCGGAGTGGTCGCCAAAGCGCGCGAAAGTAAGTCTGCGCGATTTGCGCGAAAATACCCGGGAAAGTCATTCCCATCGCCGCTTCTTCCCTTACATAAGAAGCCGCGCCGAGCGCTTTCGTCACCTCTTCACCGGACACGGCGGTCATTTTTTCCGCGCCGACGACAAGAGCGATTTTGCACTGCCCCGCCTCGATGGCGTTGAGGGCAGAATAGATTGCCGCCGCCCCTGACGCGCAGGCATTTTCGACCCGCGTCGCCGGTTTCCAGCGCAACCCATCGTCGGCTTGCAGAACGAGCGACGAGCAAAAGCTGTCGGGAACGAAGCCACCATTCAGGTTGCCCAGCCAGATACCGTCCACTTCCTCCGCGCCGATGGCGGCATCCGTCATCGCTCGCCTGCTGACGCCGACAATCAGCGACTCGAGATCTTCGGCGACAAGCCGGCCAAAGGGCGAATGCGCCCAGCCTACGATGCATGCGGTCATGTGCGTACCTTCTGCGGTTCGACTTTTTCCATTTGCGGTGCCACCAAAAGCTATCGCTTCCGTAACTTTCCAACAATGCCCGTCGGAAAATAATAGACCGACAGCACAAACAACACGCCGAGCCACAGCAGCCACCGGTCCGGCGACAACAATGCCGCCAACCACGGCAGGCCGGCGGCGGCATCGCTGCCAAGTTTCAGGAGCTCCTGCAGGTAGCCCTGGGCCACCACGAACAACGCCGCGCCGATGGCGGCCCCGTAAATGGTCCCCATGCCGCCGATCACCACGATCAGCAATATGTCGATCATGATTTCGAACGACAGCGATGTGTCGGGGCCGTTGTATCGCAACCACAACGCCAGCATGACGCCGGCCAGTGTGGCAAACAGGGCGGAGAGTACGCTGGAAACGGTGCGATAGACGACGACCCGATAGCCGATGGCTTCGGCACGAAATTCGTTCTCGCGAATCGCCTGCAGCACCCGGCCAAACGGCGAATTGACGATGCGCAGCATCGCGAGCAGCAGCGCCAGTGCGGTAACGAACAGGAGGTAATAGCAGAGCAGGCGGCCATTGAGGGCGACACCGAGAAACGGCTCCTCCATCAGTGAATAGCCGCCCGACAGAATGTCCGGCAGCTTGAAATTGAGACCGTCGTCGCCGCCGGTAATATCCGACAGTTGCGATGCCAGCGTCTGGAATGCAGACGCCACGGCCAGCGTAATCATCGCAAAAAAAATCGCCCGCACACGCAGGGAAAAGAGACCCACCGCCAGCGCTAGCACAAACGACAGCACCAGCGAACCCGCGAGCCCGATACCCACGGCTTCCCATGTAGGGCCGAAACGCGTGCAGGCGATGGCGATGCCGTATGCCCCAATGCCGAAGAACATGGTGTGGGCAAAGCTGACGATGCCGGTATAACCCAGCAGCAGGTCGAAACTTGCGACCAGCACCAGGAACACCAGCACCTTGGCCGCGACGCTCAGGGCCTTTACCCCGGGAAAAATGAACGGCGCAAATGCCAGCGCCAGTAGCAGCAGGACCAGCACCACGGCCAGGATGCGGCTGCGCGGATAGTCACCGGAAAGTATGCGATTTAGCATCAAGACCCCTACCTGTTCACAACCGGGTAAACGCCCTGGGGCCGCCACAACAATACCGCGGCCATCAAGGCGATATTTGAAAACAGGGCAACTTTTGGCGCGAGAAAACCGGTGTAGTTGGCCATCAGTCCCACCAATAGCGCGCCGATCAATGCGCCGCCGGTGGATCCCAGCCCGCCGATGATGATGACGATGAAGATCAGCACGTTGACCTGCGCGCCGATTTGCGGAATGACGTTCTGCTGATATAGCCCCCACATGACGCCACCGAGTCCCGCCAGCGCGCTGCCGACGACAAACACCGCTACAAACAGGCGCCGGATACGATAGCCCAGCGCTTCCACCATTTCCCGATCCTGCACGCCGGCGCGGATCAATAGACCGATCTTGGTGCGCCCCAGCGTCCATGCCAGGCCGCCAAAAACCGCGAGCCCCACCACCACTGCGAACAGCCGGTATTTCTCGATCGCCGCGTCGCCGAGCAGGATGGCGCCACGCATGCCTTCCGGCAGCGGAAGCGGAATCTGCTGCGGGCCCCAAATCACCTTGATCAGCTCTTCGCCGATGATCATGCCGCCCATGGTGATGAGGATCTGTTTGAGATGCTGGCCGTACACCGGTCGCACAATGAAGCGTTCGAACGCGAGGCCGACGGCGCCGGCCACCAGCATGGCAATCAGCATCGCCGGAAACACCGCTACCAGATTGCGCCACAGTGAGTGCGATCCGGTCCAGTCACCCATCGCACCCAGCACGCTGGTGGCGACAAAGGCGCCAAGGGCGATGAACACGCCATGACCGAAATTCAGCACGTCCATCAGACCGAACACCAGTGTGAGGCCAGAGGCGATGATGAAGATGATCATGCCCATCGCAAGTCCTGCAACGGTCAGCGTGATCCAGGTTGAGCCGGACCCGACCAATGGCAACGCCAGCAGCGCCAGCACCGGCACCAGCGCCAATGGCTGCCAATCGAAATCCCGCCAGGGAGTCATAGCGCCAGCCCCAGTAATGAGCGCTGCAACACTTCATCTTCGGCAAGCGCCTGCATGGCGCCGCTGTGCACCACCCGGCCGTCATCCATGATCGCGACGCTGTCGCCAAGGCGCTTGGCAAAATTGATGTTCTGCTCCACCAGCAGTATCGTCACGCCGCCGGCCTTGAGTTCGGCAAACGCGTCGATCATATTGTTGATGATCGCCGGGGCGAGGCCCTTGCTGGGTTCATCGACAATCAACAATTCGCGCGGCTCGACAATGGCGCGCGCCACTGCGAGCATTTGTTTCTGCCCCCCGGACAATTTGCCGGCGGGATATGACCAGAACGTCTCCACCGCCGGAAAGAGAGAAAAGATCCATTTCAGGCGCGTATCGTCCATGTCGCTCGCGCGCGTGGCGCCGCGCGCGGCGAGGAGCATGTTTTCTTTCACGGTGAGGTCTGAAAAAATTCCCATGGTTTCGGGAACATAGGCAATATTGAGCCCGGCAATTTGCGGCGTGCTCATGGCGGCAATGTCCTCTCCAGAAAATACGATCCGGCCGGCAGATGCGCGCCACAAGCCCATGATGGTCCGAAGTGTGGTGGTCTTGCCGGCGCCGTTGCGGCCGAGTAGCATCGTGAGCTTGCCGCGCGGCACGACCAAATCCACGCCGTGCAGGATGTGATACGCACCGATATTGGTGTGCACCGCTTCGAGCACGAGCAGGGCATCACTCATGCGGCAACCCTGGCCACGCCCAGGTACGCTTCCTGCACGATGGGTGACGCGATCACTGCCGCCGGTTCTCCATCGGCTACCAGCGTGCCGTTGTGCAACACGATGATACGGTCCGCCAGTTCACGCACCACATCCATTTTGTGCTCCACCAGCAAAATCGTTTTGCTTTTGTCTTCCCTCAGTCGCCGAATCAGGTTGAGCACCGCCGGCATTTCATCGGCGCTCATGCCCGCGGTCGGTTCATCGAACATGAATACCTGTGATTCGAGCGCCATGAGCATCGCCACTTCCAGCTTGCGCTGGTCGCCGTGTGGCAGGCTTGAGACGTCATTGTGCGATTTGTCGATCAATGAAACCGATTCGAGGATTTCCTCCGCGCGTGCGGTCAGCGCCGCATGATCGCTCCAGATGGTCCACAGGTTCAGCCCATGGCGATGCGGGCCCTTGCGTGTGGCCTGCACGGCGAGGCGCACATTTTCCAGCACGCTGAGATGCGGGAACAGGTTTGTCAGCTGGAACGCGCGGCCGAGTCCCGCACGGGTACGCGCCGACGCGGATTTATTCGACAGGTCCTGACCGTTCAGCATCACACGGCCACTGGTCGCTTTCAACTGGCCGGAAATCAGGTTGAAGTATGTGGTCTTGCCGGCGCCGTTGGGGCCGACGATTGCCGTCAGCGTCCCCGGATGAAACTCGCAGGACACGGCGTTCACCGCAATGTGGCCACCGAAGCGAACGGTCAATTTCGATGTCGTCAGCAAGCCCAAGGTGGCCCCGCAGGCAGCGTTCAGCGCGCGGCGCTTGCGGGAGACGCCGGCTTTTCAGCCGCGCCGCCGCGGGAAAGATGCTCGACCATCGCCATGATAGCCACCAACTGCGGCCCGGATTTCTTCGCGTGGCTGGCATCGTCATAGCCCCACCAGTCCCAGCAACTGTTGGTGGCCTTCTGGCTGGTTTGCGGATACAGGACAACGATGTTGTTTGCGTCCGCCCAGCGGTTGTAACCGGCATTGCGGACAAACTCCTGACCGATGTCGGCCGTATTCTGTTTGCAACCGTGCAGCGCCACATGGAGGCGGCAGGTTGCGCCCGATGCGCAGGCTTTGGGGACAAACACCCATCCCGTGGCTGCCATGCCGTGAGCCGTTACGAATGCCGTCTGGTCGAACTCCGTGAAGGCGCCGGCGAGAGTGTCCCTGGTGCGCGGAACCAGCGAGCCGTACAGGTGCTGAAACATGGCGCCTGCCAGGTCAAAGTTACAATTATTGATGAAGGGCAATATTTTGGTCAGACATGCGGCGCCATAGTCGTCTGTCACCATCGCGTGCTCGACCTCAATATCATTCTTGTAAAGGATGTTCGACGCCGGCATGAAGTTTTGATAGTAAGCCAGCAAGTCGCTGGAAGTTGACTGACCGACCACGCTGTCCCTGGCGCCTGAGAACACGTATGCCCTGGAGTTGGACAAATTGGCCGTTGGATCAATCAGGCCGCTCTTCGCCCATTCATTGGTGGTCTTCACCAGGTCGGCAACGGGGATGGCGGCGCGGCCCAGGCAACGTACGATTGCGTGGAGCACCGATCCTTCGGCGCAGTTGTAGGGGCCGCCGGCCACCACGCCGACACCTTTCTTGAAGGTGCCGGAATACGCGACGTGCAACTGCACCGCCATGTAGCCGCCGGATGAAATGCCCGACACCGTCGTCTGCGATTTGTCGATCGCGAGTTGCGGCAGGGGCGCCGCAATCGCGGCCCCGGCAAATAGTAGTGCAAATATGGGGACGCGGGAAAAAAGGGAACGCTTCATTTTCATCTCCTGAATCGTGAACACTGCTTCATGCGAATAACCCGAGCCGCCCGGTTTTGGCATTAAGGCCACGCAACCTCGTCGGTGTTCATCGCTTGTTGCGGATTGGCACATTCATTTCATCCGCCTTGATCTCACGAACCAGTTCCGGCACTGCCCAGGCGAGCGCGGGATCGACCTTGATCCGGAAGTGATACATGCTCTGCAGCGCCTGATGATCTTCCTTGCGGAACGTCATCTTTCCTTTTGGCGTATCGAAGCTCATGCCTTCCATTGCACTGATGAGCGATTCGGTTCGGGCGTCGCCATTGGTCTTCTTAAGCGCAGTGACAAGAGACATTGCCGCCGCGAAACCACCGGCCGTGAAAAAATCTGGCGGGGACTTGAACTTGGCCTGATGACGCTTTACGAGTTCGTCATTCAGCGGATTGTTGGGGATACCGTAATAGTAATAGGTTGCCCCCTCCATCCCGGGGAAATTCTTGTACGCTGCCATGGCAGGCAGAATATTTCCTCCCGTGACGATTTCGATGCCGTGCCTCTTCAGGTCAAGGTCGGCAATCTTGAAAGGATTGCCCGCGCCGGCCCAGGAGATCCAGATAAGTTTCCGGCCGGGCAAGTTGCGAAGCTTGTCTATCAGGCGCTGCGCACCGGCGGTGAAGTCGGTGGTGGTGGCAGGCAGGTATTCTTCGTGAACGATCTTCGCGATCTTGATTGCGTCCCTGAACGCCTTGACGCCATCGCGGCCAAACGCATTGTCCTGCGCAAGCGTGGCAATGCTGACGCCCGCCTTGTCCTGCGCGACGGCGTTGGAAATTGCATCCTGTGAACTGTTGCGGCCCGTGCGGAAGACATATCGGTTCCACTTGTCGCCGGTAATCGAATCCGCGACGGCGGGTTCCACCAACAGTATTTTCTTGTATTCCTCAGCCACGGGAAGCAGGGCAAGCGTCGCGCCAGAGCCGGTGGCACCCACGGCGATATCTGCTTTGTCGTCGGCATAAGCCGCAGCCAATTGCGCCTTGGCGACGTCAGGCTTGCCCTGGCTGTCGCGCTCCAGCACGACGAGTTTTCTGCTGCCAAGCGTCATTGTGCCTGCGGTTGCATAGTCGAGGCCCATCAGGAATCCAGTCTGCGTTTGCCTGAAGTAAGCTTCGAGCGGCCCGGTCTTGTCATAGATGAGGGCGATGCGAATGTCTGTCGGCTGCGCAAGCCCAATCCCGCTGGCGAAGAGCGCGGGCAACATAATCCAGGAACGAACATTCATTGGCGGGTCTCCTCCTTTTTATTCCGTTGGCAACGCCGCGCTTCAACGTCGCGTTTGCACGCCGCTCTTGCACACCATCGCGCATGCATTTTAGCGGCGTGCCGACGGCGACAGTGCGGCGCGCCTCCAAACTGTCTTGCACTTCCGCAAATTCTTTGTTACGATTAATTCACCAACTAATGAATTTTACCGGGACTTTGCCCGAATCGACAAGTTTTTGCGATTCATTACGCAAAAAACCCCGGGAAGTGATCCATCAAAAAACCCCAGCGGAGGAGAGAGACATGAAACTGAAGACCATGAGTATTGCCATTGCCGCCCTGTTTGTCGGCGCAGGATCGGTATCCGCTCAGCAGGCGCCGGCCAGCAATCCTGCCACCGCCAAGGCGGACGACAGCGAAAAAGTCGAAACTGTCACGGTGACCGCGCGGCGGCGTGAAGAGTTGATACAGGACGTTCCGGGCGCAGTCAGTGCCTTTTCCGGCGCGGCGCTTGAAAAAGCAGGCGTTCCGGATATTACCGGCCTGGCAGACTTGGTGCCCAATACCACGCTAAAAACATCGAGGGCGACAAATACGACGCTGACGGCGTTCATTCGCGGCATCGGTCAACAGGATCCGGTGGCGGGATATGAGCAGGGCGTTGGCATATATCTGGACGATATTTACCTGGCGCGCCCGCAGGGCGCCCTGACGGATATTTACGATCTTGATCGCATAGAAGTCCTGCGCGGCCCGCAGGGTACGCTTTACGGACGCAACACGATTGGTGGCGCGGTCAAATACATTACACGCAAGATTTCCGACAAAGCCGAGGTGAGCGTCAAGGCGACCTTCGGCAGCTATAGCGAAAAGGACCTGGTCGTCAAAGGCAGCCTTCCCATTACGGACACCTTCAGGCTGGGCGCGACGGTCGCTTCCTTCAATCGCGACGGATTCGGCAAGAATGTCGTTAACGGCACCGACAACTACAACAAGGATGTTTTGGCGGGCCGTGTCAGCGCCGAGTTCACGCCAACAACCGCGCTGTTCATCCGCTTTGCGGCGGATCGCACGGTCGACGATTCGCTTCCCAAACAAGGTTATCGCCTGACGTCTGGCCCGGCGCCGACAAACTTGCCGGTACTCGACGGCAATTACGACACGCGCGCCAATCTTTATTCCGTGCTCGGAAACGCTCAAAAAGTGACCACCCATGGTGAATCGCTGCTTGTTGATTGGACGATCGATTCAGCACTGTCATTCAAATCGATCACCGCAAGCCGCGCAGATAAATCCTACGCGCCGATCGATTTCGATTCGCTGAATACGCCGCTTTTTGAAGCGCCTGCGATCTATACAAACAAACAACGCAGCCAGGAATTCCAGTTCACGTACACGGGTGCAAAGTGGCAGGGCGTTGCAGGCGTCTACTACATGAAAGCAAACGCGTTCAACGAATTTGACGTGTTGTATAACGCTGCGGGCGGATTGTCCCTCTATACGCGCGACGATATAGACACCAAGACCTGGGCCGCGTTTGCCGATGCCAGCTACAGTGTTTCGGACACATTCAATATCAACCTCGGTGGACGCTACACGAATGACCAGCGCGAGGCGGCGATCTACAAGAGAACCTATCTTGGACTGATCGGATCCCCCACGCTCGGCAACCCGGCGGCCGTTGGCCTCGCGGTCAATACGGATATGAGCAAGAGTGACCTGAATCGGACCGATACCAAATTCACCCCCAAGATCGGTTTCGGCTGGAAGTTTGCCCGGGAGCACAACCTCTATGCGTCCTACGCGGAAGGATTCAAGGGCGGATTCTTCGATCCACGCATGGACTTGGGAGGGATCCCCACCAGTGCGACTTCGCTTGAAAAACGCAAAGGGGTTGAGCCCGAAGAGGTCAAGACCTATGAGTTGGGCCTTAAGTCGACGTTCAACGGCGGCCGGATTCAGACCAATGCCGCCGTGTTCCACACGGACTACAGCAATGTCCAGATTCCAGGCTCGATTCCCACTTTTAACGCCAGCGGCGTCGTCACGGGATTTGCCGGAAACGTGACCAATGCCGGCAAAGCCACGATCAAAGGCCTTGAACTGGAGGCGCTGGCGCGCATCACGGATGCCTTCACGGTGAGCGGCATGGTCGGTTACATCGACGCCAAATACAAGGAATGGATCGTTGCCAACGGGCTTACGGGCAGCGCGGCGGCCCTGATCAACGTTGCGGGCTCGGCAGAGTTCCAAAACACGCCGAAGAAGTCTGCCAACATCACGGCGACCTACGAATGGCCGCTCGCGATGTTCGGCAGAGATGGCGGACTGGCCTGGGGTAACAGCCTGTCTTACAAGAGCCAGGCGTATCAGACGGAATTCACACGTCCGACCGGCATTGCGGCGACTGACGCGTTGATACCGGCGAATCTGATGCTGGCGCAACCGGGGTACACGTTGTGGGATGCCAACCTGGTGTGGACCAGCAAGGATCGCAAGGTCCAGGTAGGACTGAATGGTCGCAACCTGACGGACAAACGCTACAAGGTCGCCGGCTACAACTTCGTTTCGTTCTTCAATACGGTCACGGCCTTCTACGGTGATCCGCGTGTGGTCAAGGCCACCGTCACCCTGAAGTTTTAGGGCTACTTGCCGGCGGCTCGCGGGCCGCCGGTTTTCTTCTTGGGCAGCCCATCGGCACGCACACAAACGCTACGGAAGCCCGCCGCACAATACTCGACCATGCGCGGTTCGATCGAGGCCAGATCATCCGATCGGCAGAGTCCACCACTGAGCCGGTCAAGACGACCGGTGCGTGAAAGCGCAAGCGTGAGGGAACCAGTCAGAAAATGAAAGCACCAGAAAAGTTCTTCCTCGCTGGCCTCCGGAAGCGCACGCTTCACCAGCGCAATCAGCCGGTGCACCAGCGGATCGAAGTACGACATGATGTATTGCGCCACATGCGAGGCGTCGTTGTTCACCAGCGCGATCAGGCGAAAATAGTTCTTCCAGCCGTCGTCACCCTTGCGTGCCCGCTCCAGCAAGGGCATCACAAAGGCCGCAACAGCGCCCTCGACGGTCACGTTGTCGCCACAGGCGGCTTCGTAGGCATCGAAGGCTTGCGTGCGTTCGGAAAATACCAGTTCGGACCGGCGCTCCAGTACTGCATCGAACAAGCCTTGCTTGTTGGCGAAATAATAGTGCGCGAGCGCGGCATCAACATTGGCCAGCTCGGCGACTTCGCGCATGGTGACACCGTCAAAACCGCGCTTGGAAAACAGATCCTCGGCGGCATCGAGTATTCGATCCGCCGCGATCACTCTGCCATCCACCTTTCGCGGGCGTCCAACCGTCGCACGCGCGCGCTTCGGCGCCTTGGCCTTCGTCGTTCCGGGCCTGGGCACCTTGGCCTTTTCACCGGCTTTTTTTCTACCCATGTCGCGGCTGATTTTCATGTGCGGCCAATCGTGAATTCCTGTTGCGGATTCAGCCAGTACCATCGCGGCATTAAGGGAACATTCAATTCAAACATGCCTCATTCTAATTGTTTAAGGACGCCGTGATGAACTATGTCGATGTGTTTTACCAGAGTGATGACGGTCTGCGTCTCTATGCGCGCGACTACCCCGGCCCGGCGAGGGACGCGCCGGTTATTCTCTGTTTGCCCGGGCTGACGCGAAACAGCAAGGATTTTGCGCCGCTCGCGGAAAAATTGCGGACCGCGTATCGTGTAATCTGCCCGGACCAGCGTGGCCGTGGCCGCTCGGCCCGCGATGCCGATCCAGCTCGCTACCGTCCTGACCGGTATGTACAGGACATGCGCAATTTGCTTGATATGCTTGGCATTACCAAAGTGGTCGTGATCGGCACGTCCCTCGGCGGTCTGATGGCGATGATTATGATGGCAACCGATGCGGGTCGAATCCGTGCGGCAGTGCTGAATGACGTCGGGCCCGAAGTGGATCCGCGTGGCCTCGCACGCATTGCCGGTTACGTTGGCAAGAGTGGCCCCGTTCGTGATTGGGACGCGGCGGCCGCGCAAACTGCCCACACCAATGGCGTCGCCTTTCCCGACTATCGCGTCGAGGATTGGCAGGCGATGGCGCGTGAAATTTATGTGCAGGAGGGACCAACGCCGGTTCTCGATTACGACCCCGCGATTGCGTTGGGAGTGTCCAACGGCACCACCGCACCGAACCTCTGGCCGCTATTCGAACTGGCGGGCGCCAAACCCCTGCTGGTGGTACGTGGCGAGACGTCGGACATTCTGTCCACTGAGACGCTCGCGGAGATGACGCGCCGGCTGCCTCACATCATTACACAGAATGTCAGCAGGCGCGGACACGCCCCGACGCTAAGCGAGCCAGAGGCTTGGTCGGCAATCGACAAATTTCTTGGTGGTCTGGAGCAGTCTGCGGTATGAACGTGCTAGGCAACGCCATCCAGATGGTGATCGAGTTTGAGGTAAGAAAGTTCGCGCCTTCCGACTGGCACACTTGATCACTGGGCGTCGATTGCGCGCAATACCTGCCTGCTTTCGCCGCCGCATTTTCCCATCGCGAATTGCCTGAATTCCTTGTCGCAGCATCGGCAAGGGAACCGATCCAGTTGAACGCTCAAACCTCTTCAAACCGACCCATGAAGAAACGCAACATTTCAGGTTCATGGCTGAAGCGCAGGCCGCGCACGTTATCCGCCTGCTCCATTACGCGCGCGACCGACTCGGCGGTGACATCCATGTGCGCCTGGGTGTACACCCGGCGTGGGATGGTCAGGCGCACGAGCTCCAGACTCGGGTAGTAATTTTCACCGGTGTCCTTGTCCCGACCCGCCGATACGGCTCCGCGTTCCATTGCACGCACGCCTGACTCGACGTATAGCGCGGCGGCCAATGCTTGTGCGGGGAACTGGGCCTGCGGAATGTGCGGCAACATGCGCCGCGCATCCAGGAATACCGCGTGGCCGCCGATCGGCTTGACGATCGGAACGCCGGCCTTTTCCAGTTTTTCTCCCAGATAAATTACCTGGCCGATGCGCGCATCCATGTGATCATCCTGCACGCTTTCACCGATGCCGATGGCCAGCGCTTCCATATCGCGTCCCGCCATTCCGCCGTACGTGTGCAGTCCTTCATACACAACTACTAGGCCACAGGCCTTCTCGTATAGCTTCTCGTCATTCATCGCAAGGAAGCCGCCAATGTTGACCATGGCATCCTTTTTCGAGGACATGGTGGCGGCGTGCGTGAGGCTGCAAAGCTCGTGCACGATGTCGCGCACTGATTTGTCTGCGTATCCTGGTTCCCGCTGCTGGATGAACCAGGCATTTTCCGCCACACGCGTCATATCGTGTACCAGCAGCACGCCGTGGCGGTCGCACCAGGCACGCACCGCGCGCAGATTCTCCATGGAGATCGGCTGTCCCCCGGCCATGTTCACGCAGGTGGCGACGCAAACATAAGGAATTTTTTCCGCCCCCACTTTATCGACCAGCGCGTCCAGCTTGGCGAGATCGACATTGCCCTTGAAGGGATGAAGGCTCATCGCATCGTGGGCTTCATCGATGATGACATCAACGAAGGTGCCGCCGGCCAGTTCCTGATGCAGCCGCGTGGTGGTGAAGTACATGTTACCTGGCACAAAGTCGCCGGGCTTGATGAGGATTTTGCTGAGGATGTTTTCCGCACCGCGACCCTGGTGAGTTGGAACGGTGAATTTGTAGGAGTAGTAATTTTCGACCGCGTCGCGCAGGTGATAGAAATTTCGACTACCCGCATAAGATTCGTCGCCCATCATCAGCCCCGCCCACTGGCGATCGCTCATCGCACCGACGCCGGAATCGGTCAGCAGATCGATATACACATCTTCCGCGCGCAGCAGAAAGGTATTCATTCCCGCGTCGCGAATGGCTTTCTGGCGCTCCTCAAGCGTGGTCATCTTGATCAGCTCGACCATCTTGATCTTGTAGGGCTCAGCCCATGAACGTTTTTGCATGACACACACTCCTCAGGTAACAAGTACTGCTTACGAGTTTCCGTGGAGCTTGGGTGACGCAAAAAAACACCACAGAAACGGACTGTGGCATTTCATCCCTTACCCCTTGCAAAGGGGAAGTGGCCGTGAATGCGACCAAGTCGATCGCAAGTTAGAGACTAGGCCGCCATTGAGACATTGGCAACGAATATCCGAGGCTTTACTGATCCAGATCAAACGCGCCCTGACATGATTGGTGCGACTGTGGTCGTAAGGGAATCTGCCCACTACTTGCCGCTGTTTCATGCATTGCGACTGTCCGGATTTCGTTTGAGTTAAACATACTCGAGTAAATTTTCGCAATGCATTTTCGCGGCGCGCGATAACGTAGAACGTCTATCCATAAGGGTTTCGGAGGTAAAGGGCCTTGAGCGCCTCGCCAGTGCTTGAGTTTGTACTCCGCAATAATAGGAATCGCCAGCCTTTAGAGAGGGCGGGAGCCAGCCTGAACGGATTCTCCCAAGTATCAAAGGGCCGGATTTCAACCGTTCTAAAGGCGAATTTGCAGTTTCGGGAAGGGCCATATTTCGGGTCGCGTATTGGCATCCCGGAATCATCCAGGCCGATCGGTTAACAGTGAAAAAACCATCACGCGGGCTACGGCGTCCGGCGCAACCAGCTATCCACCATCAACGCCGCCACGAAGGCGCGGTCGAACCACAGCCACAGGATCACTGGCGCGAGCGTCGGCAATATGAGCGAACCAAATTGGTAGCCCAGCGCAATGGCTTCCAGTCGCCACTGGGAAACCCCCAGCGTTGCCGGGTTACCTGCATTCGCGACAATCTCCTTGAGGACATCCACATACACACCGCCGAACGTGCTTTGAGGAAGAAGCAGAATGAAGAGCCAATTGCCGCCCGTCGAAAGTTGCGTCGGCTGTGCGCGGCCAGGAGAAGGGCGACGTAGAGCGGAAGCCCATACGCGTGTCGCGCGGCATCGGCCTCAACGACTAGTTCGCCGCTGCGTTTCTCTTCGGGCGGCAGCCTGACGGCTATCCGTGTTTCCACCTCCAGCCGCCCGTGAACCGCTTGGCTGCTGCGTACCCAGTCCTTTGCGCCGTACTCCAGACCGATACGGGCAATCCCCGCCGCGGGAACCGATGTCCACCTCGATACCAACGACCATAACAAGGTCAAGACCAGAAACAGCAATGTGGCGCTGAGGAAAAAGGCCCGCAGAGTTGGCGATGGCTTCATGCGGTGAGCCGCGCATTCATGTGACTGGGGATTATTTGCGCATCGCTCCGCACCCACGGATCCGGATTGGCCCGGACCCAGAACAGCCAGACCAGCAGCACATCGAGCATGATCAGGCCCTGCCAGAGATACTCATGTGCGAACCGAAACACCGAGTCGTTCCACTGCCCGAGGTAGAAAAGACTGATGATGCGAACGACGTTTAAACCCTGCACGGCGAGGAAGCCGAACGCGAGTCCCCAGGCGCGATGCCGCCAACCGGCAGGAAAGGCAACGATCGCCGCGAGCAGGACGATGCATGCTTCGATGCCGTTGCAGCCCGGTTCGATCGCCACGCCAAATCCCGTCGCCGGATTCCACAGTATCTTTCCAAAAGCGACGGCATTGAGATCGAACCGCGCTACCAGCGCGACGCAGGTCTTCGCGAGCAGGGCGGTCCACGGCAACACCAGATGCTGTTGCACGGGATGCAGCAGCTCGATGCCGAAGAGCAGCGTTTGCAGGGCGACGAATATCAGGAGGAAGCGGTGCACAACATTGTCCTTTTCACTTGGTGCCGACTGTCACGCCGATGAAACTAGAAACCCGTCAAAATCGACCCGACTGAAAACGCGGGAGGAAAGGTAATTTTCAACAGCGGAATTCCAAACTTCACTGCACCACGAAATAGGCTCGCCTCGATACCGAGTGAAGCACCCGAGCTACCGCCCGTGCCAGCCACGTCAAATGTGGCACCGGCACCCAGTTCGCCCTTCACGGCCACACTGCCGACAACGAGGGTTGAACAGTACGTGAATTCCTTTTTTAACTTGTCGTTAGAAATGGCAAAGCCTGGCGCCAAACTGACCGTCGGCAGCAGCCCGAAGTCAAATTTGACGGCGCTGGGTGGACTGGTGTGGAGGTCGAAATTGAACCCAATCGCAAGAGCGCCGCCACCACCGGTTACGCCCACGCCTATCTTCTTGAGCCCCTTCTTGCCGGTAAGTTCGGTGCTCTCCCATCCGAGAGCGAGTGTGGGCGCGAAACTTCCATACGCGGCCGCCTGCAGGGCCGCATAACCAGCAACACCGGCCACTGCCGCTGTTCCGAGGTTGTCAACCGCCCACAAGGCGGCTTTCGCTTGGTCCAATTGAGTCGTCACGTTGCAAAACTGCACCACCACCTGCGCCCCATATGAGGCATTGAGCATGGACTGCATGCCCTGAACGAATGAGAGCTCGGTGAGTGTCGTCTGGCCGGTCGGGTCCATGCGATTCACCGGATCGGCGTCCGCGTACAGGTAGCGGTGTCGGGACACTGGCGCATCCATGCGACCGGAGAAAGGATCGCGGGAATTGAACCGCCCCTGCTCCGGGCTGTAGTAGCGCGCGCGCAATTGATACAACCCCGTGTCCGCGTCGAACCGTTCGCCGCGATAGCGATGATGATTCACAGTGCTTCCCGTCGAACTTACCGGCGCTCCGTAGGCATCGTATTGGTACTGATCTGTTGGCGTCCCCGTGGCATTCGCAAGCGCGCGGATACTGCCGAGCGGGTCTTTCATCTGAAAGCTCGTCACCGCGCCGCGTGCCATGGCGAGCATCTCGGCGCCATATGAATAACGCGCGTTTAGCGTTCCGTTACCGTCCTTTTCTTCGAGTACCTGCGACAGGCCGGTATTGTTTGCGCCGTCGATGAGAAAGCGCAATGAGCCGCCCGCCGTGGATGCCTGTACACGATTGCCATCCGCGTCATAAGCGTAAGTGTTTGCCAGCCCGCCACCGTTGACGGAGCGCAGCCGGTTTTCCGCGTCGAACCCGTATGCCGTTGCCGTCGCACTTTGTATCTTTGTCCCGAGATTGCCGTTGGCATCCCACGTGTACGCGGCGACACCGTCCGAGAGTAGCTGGTCGTTGCTGTTATAGCTGTATGTGGTTGACACTCCGCCCCGTACGGCTTGCACGCGGTTGCCAACCGCATCGTAGGTGTGGGTATGCACCAGGGGGTTGGTGCCGGTGCGCGTCTCGGTGGCAAGCCGGCCCCGCGCATCGTATGTGTAATTTTCGACTGAGCCGTCCAGTTCAGTAATTCGAGTACGTCGTCCTGCCAACGAATAAACAGTGGCATATGATTGCAGGATGGTGCCGGTGGCGTTGGTGTGAGTCAGCAGTGTGGGTCGGTTGCGATTGCTGAAGCTGGTGTCGGTCACCATTCCATTGGCGGCTGTTTGCCGAATGCGGTTGCCGACGAGGTCGTAGTAGGTGCGGCTTTGCCCTTCTGGCGACGTAACCTGTGACAACCTGTTCAACGCATCGTAACTATAGTTCACTGTCGCGGCGGGCGATGTGAGTGACATGAGGTTGCCATTTGCGTCCCGCGTGTATGTCACGGTTTCGCTGGTTGGATGGATGACCGAAGCCAACCGGCCGATCGCGTCATAGGTATAGCGGGTGACACCACGCGCATCGGTCACGCTGACGCGCTGCCCGTCTGCGTTGTAGGTCGTTGCGACGGTTGAGCCCCCAGGCAAGATCTTGGTGATGACGCGGCTCATGCTGTTATAGGTAAACAACGTTGTCCGTGAGAGCCCGTCAACGCGCGCGACAATATTGCCAACAGCATCAAATGCAAGGCGCTCGGTCTCACCGCCCGGATAGGTTTTCTCAACCATTCGGCCAAGGGCGTCGTAACGGAAGCGGGTGACGCGGCCGAGGGCATCGGATTGCGTCAACATATTGCCGCCTTCGTCGTACGTATAAGTAGCGTCTCCCGCTAGACCGGATACCGCAATCAACCGCCCGAGACCGTCATAGGAGTAGTTGGTGGTTTGCCCTTCCTCGTTGGTGTTGCTGGTGCGTCGACCCAGGGCGTCGAAGGTCTGGCGCGTCGTGCTCCCGTCCGGGTACGTTGTTTGAGATGGCCGACCGCTCACGTCGTACTGGAATGTGGTGACTTGCCCATTGGCGTCAGTGGCGCTGACAGGCGTGCCGAGCGGATTGAGCGATGTTGTCATGCTTGGCCGCACCAGAGGCGAGGCGCTGGTGCCATTGGCCACCGCTGGCAGTGTGGTTGTCGTTCGACGTCCCGCGGTGTCGTAGGCGTAGTCAGTGCGGTTGCCGTTGGCATCGATGGTTGCATCGACTCGCCCACCTGCCGAGTAGATCGTCTGCGTGAATGATCCGTTTGGCAGGGTTGTCTTCACCAGTCGCTTCAGTTCGTCGTATGCAAACGTCGTGGTTCGGCCAGCGCGGTCTGTCGATGCGATGACCGTACCATCCGGGTCCAGAGTTGACGACTCAAACGTGCCGTCAGGAAAGGTCGTACGCGACAAGCGCCCCAAGGTGTCGTACGTGTAGGTGGTGCGTCGTCCGAGCGGGTCGACCGTGGCGGTAACCCGGGCATTTGCATCGTATTCGGTGCGCGAGATGCCACCGAGGGGATCGGTGGTCGCGATTAGCCGATTCGCCGCGTCGTAGTCATAGCGCGTCACTAGAGGTGTCAGGGTGCCTCCGATGGTTCGGAAAAGTGTTGCGCTGGTTTTGTTGCCATTTGTGTCATAGGCAAAGTCCATCCGTCTGAGCAGCGTCGATGCTGCGTCAACGACTTCCTCGCGTGTCACGCGCCCTGCGGAGTCGTAGGTCAGATTGGTCTTATTGCCGAGGGCATCGATGCGTTGCGACGGCAATCCTAGCGGGCCAGCCGGGGATGAGCTTGCGCCCGCAAGTGGCGAATCAAAGCTGGTCAGATTGCCGTTTGCGTCGTAGCTAAAATTGAAGGCACGACCACCGGCATCTGTGGCATTGGTGACATCATTTCGCGGATTGTAGGCAAACGATGTGCTGAGGTTGAGACCCGTTGGATCGACCACTTGCGTGATCGGTAGTACACCGGCGTAGGTCGACGTCTGTTTCAATCCGTCCGGGTCGGTGACCGATGTCTCATTCCCTTGCGCGTCATAGGTCATGGTCGTTGTGGCGTTCACCAGCACGCCCGCAATCGTTACGCTCTTTTGACTCGATAAAACATTTCCGCTGGCGTCGTAGAGTACGCGGCTCGAATTACCGAGACGATCAGTGACAACCTCCTCGTTTGATGCCATATCGTGGGTGATGGTGATTTGCTTGCCATCAGCATCCGTCATCGAAATCAATCGCCCCGAGGCATCGTAATCGTTGCGGGCCGCGCGCACGCCGAGCGCATTGCGTATTTCGATCAAGCCGTGATTGCGGTCGTACGAGAACGTCGACACTGCGCCCACCGCATTGGTATGAGTAACAAGGTCGCCGTTACCGTCATAGGTGTAGTTCTGCACATTGCCCATAAGATCGGTGATTGACACGATCCGGTCTTTTGCGTCGCGCTTGAACACAATCCCGCGCCCATCGGAGTGCAGGATGCCGCCCGGGCCGAACGTGACAGCGTTGCCATTGCGATCGGTCACTTTCTTCACGCCGGCAGCTGGACTGATCTCGATCTGTGTTCCGTCCTGCGTCGTGTAGCGATAAAGCTTGGGGGAGTAGGTATTGAGCGTGGTGTCGTCGACCAGTTCGAACGTGGCGCCCCCGCTGATGATCAACAGACTATTGTTGCCCAGCGCTTCGAGCCGCCCGAGCGTTCCCGCGCGGGGCGTGAAACCGGTGACGTTTGTTGCATCGAGTGAACCGCCGTTCGAGGTGGGCGATACCACCATGTCGAACTCCTCGACGCGGCCATCGGGCAGCGTGACGCTGACCCAGTGACCCGAGGTGGGGGCCAGCGAAACGTTGATGCCGGCGACATTCCTGACCCATCCCGTGCCAAGCGCACGGTTGGTGCGGATGCGCAGTGTCTGCAAACCAAGGCGCCAGCCGATGCCGAAGTCACCTTTCATTTTGTCGCGGCTGTCGTAAGTGCGATGTACCGTGAGCGGTATGCCTGCCGCGGGAACGTTCAAGTCCTGGTAGGTCAAGGTGAACAAGCCCACCTTGCGGTTGCCCTTCAGTTGCACCGTGCTGGTGACGACGGTCACGTTTTCGCTGCGATCAAACACGGTGAGACGGATCGTGTAAAGATCGTTGACCATTGTCGTTGGATCGAGTGTACCCAGCGTGCCATTGTTCACGGCAGTGGTGCCCTCGGCGATCACGCTGAAAGTCTCGTCACCGGCCAATGCGATGGCCAACTCGTAGCGCAAGAAATTGGTATCGGTCGCAGTGCCCACGATGGTGGTCGGCCCCGTGATCGCGGCGCCGTCTGTCGGTGCCGTGATCGCCGCTGCCGGCGGCGTGTTGTCACCAAGCGTTCGCGCCGCGACATTCAGCGTGACCGATCCAGTCCTTCCACCCAGGGTCGCGCTGATGGTTGTGGTGCCGTTGCCGATGGCTTTGGCGAGGCCGGTGGTGCTGACTGTGGCCGCCGACGCAGCGGTCGATGCCCAGGCTGAGGTGAGTGTGATGTCGGCACTGGTGCCGTCGGTGAATACGGCGGTGGCTTTAAATTGCAACTCGTCACCAGCCAGGCGCTGCAGCGGACCAGGGCCGGGTTCGACGACGATCGATGCAATGGGCAGCGGCAAAGGCGGCCCGGCGGATACCGTAAGCGAGACCGGATTGGCGGGGATGGGCAATAACTCTGTTCCACCATTGGGTGTTTGCGACATCACCTGATTGACAGGAATCGTCGTTGAGAACACGGGCGCAACCGCGCGGCTGAATCCAAGCGCCACCAGCTTGGCGTTGGCGACAGAAAGCGTGTCACCCACCACAAACGGCACCAGCGTTGGTTTGGGCCCCTTCGAGACCGTCAGCCTCACTGTGGCGTTCTGAGCGATACCAGACGCGCCTGCGAGCGGATCTTGAGCGAGCACAATGCCCGCCGCTGCACTGTTGAACACCTCCGAGGCGACCAGCGGCGTCAGTGGTACCGGCTCCAGCAATGCCCGCGCGGCAACAATGGTTTGCCCAACCACGTTTGGCACGGTGGCCGTTGTTGGCGTCATATTGATGATCATCGATTGTTCGGTACGCGCGCCGAACGAATCAATGGCCGCCACCACGATGGTGACCAGCCGCCCGCCGCACGCCGCGCCGCACACAGTTACGTTCACCGCGCCAGTCACCGGATCGACGGTGGGCGGCGCAAATTGTCTTCCTTGCGTTGCAACAAATTCGTAGTGCACGCTGTCGCCCGGATCGGGATCGACCGCTGTGATGGTATATACAGTTTGAAAAGTACCGGTCGGTGCCGTCTCGGTAAATGCCGTCGGCGGGATCGAAGTGATCACCGGTGGGCGATTGACTGGCTTGATGTCGACCTGCACGGTGGCTGGCGCGGAATCAAGCGTGCCATCATTGGCTTTATAAGTAAACGAGGTGCCCTGCGACACGCGCTGGTCGATCACCGTGCCCTGCTGAATTTGCTGACGGAAGTCGCGCCGCATCGAGGCGTCATAGCGAATCACCGCTGAATCGTTGATCGCAGAGGCACGGAAGTTCATCTGGTTTTGTACTCTTGGACCAGGTGCCCAGTTCAGATCGCCGCCGCTGATCTTGAAGGTACCGCCCTTGCAGTCCACTGGTCCACCAGTGAGGACGCTGCAGTTCCAACGACTACGATTGTTCAGGACAATATCGACATGGCCGTCGCCGTCGGCATCGACCAGCATTGGGGTGGCGTTGTTGCGATAGCCGTCGGCTTCTGTGTCGACGCTCCAGATTTCGGCGCCGGTGCGTCCATTCAAAATGAAGAGCCGTCGCGAACCTTGCACAATTACTTCCGGCACGCCGTCCAGGTCAAGGTCGTAGACGTAGACCGGCGAGTTATTGGAGCGCAAGGCAGGTTGAAGCTGGTTGATGACCGGCGTCACGACTGTGACGTCGTCGGAAAGCTCCTTCGCCCAGAGCAGGCTTCCGTCACCACGGTACACATACAGAACGCCGCTAAAGGTGAGCAAGATTTCAGACGTGCCATCGCCATCCACGTCAGCCACGCTAACGATGCCGGGCAGCCCGTTTTCCATGGGAATCTTTCGTTGGGGCGTTCCATCGTGGCTGAAGATATAAATCCAGCCGAAAATTTGCACGCCAGAGTTGCTCGTCGGCAACATGTGCATGATGACTTCCGCCTTACCATCGCCATCGAGGTCTGCGACTGCGACGGAGTCTGGTTCATAGGCTTTCGGGATGCCGGCATTACTTTCGAAAGGGGCCTGCCATGCCAGCGTCCAGTTGCCATTCACAAGCTTCCACACGTCACCGCCGGAAATAATTTCTACCTGACCGTCACCGTCCAGGTCCGCGACAATGGGCGGGCTGCTCGTCGTGGGGCCATTGTCGATTTGCTGCTCATCGGCATTGTTTGGCGCGGTCAGTACGTTCTCTACCACACCAGTGCCGGCATTGAGCACATAGGTGGCCTTGCACGCGCGCCCTTCGTCGGCAACAAGACCGGTGACAGTGCGGCAGGCGGCGTAGGTATAGGTGCCAAGCGCAGGTGTGGCGAAGTAATAGCCCTCGGTACTCGACCAAAGTTTGCGCAACAGAATTTTGGTGCCGCCCGTAGGTGTAATCCTGGCCAGAGTCGGCAACGATCTGTAGGCGCCGCCCACCGAACCGGGATAGGCTGGCGGGTTGGGCAGCGCCGAGCCTGCCGGCGGTTCGTATGCGCCGGGATGCGGCTGCGACAGGCGCGGACTGAGCCAGCGTGCCGCCACTTTGCCGGTGGTTGAGATCGCAGACGTATTGACCGCTACCAGCCGATCCGTGGTGCCGCCGCCGGCGATATCCTTCGTACATTGGACGGGCATGACGAGATCGATCTCGCCATTCCCGGTTACGTCGCCCAACGCAAACTCAGTAAAAGCCAAAGAACGTGCAGCCGGTCAGATCAACGTTGGTGGCGATATTCGGATCGAACTGTGCCAAGTTGCGCACCGTCGCTGCCGCGCCATGCGCGGAAATTACCGAAGTCGCTGGAGACATAGTCCGCCTTGCCATCGCGATCAAAATCAGCCGCGTATTGGAAGACTGTGCTGCCGCCGTTGATACCCCGAAAACTCACGACCGGGTTGAGTGCACGAGGCGGCAAAGTGGCGGGTGCGGTGTAGCTGAAGCCGCCATTGGCGTTGAAGGCACTCAACGTTCCTTTGGTGGGATCGGTGATTTCTAGTGCGGTCAGCGGCCGGCCGCCGGGCGAAATATCGTTGCCAAGTACCCCAGGTGCGGCGACTGTGAGCGTCTCGCCGAGCCGGACGGTATAGCTGTCATCTTTCGCTGTCGGTCCCGGGGCCGACGGCGTAAGCGTGACGGTGAATTGTTTGCTGTCGAACAATCCGCCGCCATCAGTCACCCGTACGGTCACAAGGTAGTCACCGGGAGGCCTGCCCAGGGTCGACCAATCCAGTGTCGCGCCACTCAGCGCCATGCCCGGCGGGCCGGAAACCAGCGCGTAGGTGAGCGCATCGCCTGCGTCCGGATCGCGGCCCTGCAGCACACGGTTGAAGCTGGTCCCGACAGGGAGAATCACATTGGTCTGCGTCGCCAGTTGCGGCGGCTGATTGGTGTGCACGACTGTCACGGTAAAAGAAGTGGTTGCGGTGTGGCCCAGCGCATCCACCACCTTCGCCGTGAAGGTGTGCGCTCCCAGCTGTGCAGCTGTCGGCACCCAGTCAACCAGCGGCGAGGGATTCAGCGCGGCGCCGGCAGGTGACGTGACTAGCGTGTAAGTCAGCGAATCATTGACGTTACCGTCGCGTGCCACCAGCAGCTGTTGATAGCGCGTGCCGAGCGAGATGGTCCGGTCGGGAATATTCAGGAGAAGCGGCGCCCCGTCAGTCACCGTCACCTGCGTGTCGCTCGTTGCCGAAAGCGCACCATCGCCCGCGGTCAGTCGCAACACGTAGGTGCCGGGCGCGGAAAACGTTACGCTGGTCGTTGGCGAGGCGGGGTCGGTGAATGCGACCCCTGCGGCAGGCCCGGAGACCATGCTCCAGGTAGTCGTGAGCCGCGCTGGCGGATTCGGCAAACCGTCATCGGTGGCGGTGCCGGCAAGTGTGGCCAGGGCCGGCAGCGTGATCGCCTGGTTCGGTCCCGCGCTGACCACCGGCGGCTGATTGGTCGCGCCGGCCGCATTCACGGTGACACTGATGTCGCGCGTGGTGGAGAGCAGTGAATCGCTGGCCGTCAGACGCAACACATAGGTGCCCGTCGCCGCGAACGTTGCGGTGGTGTCTTTATTGCTGGCCGTGGAAAACGTTACGGTACCCCCTGAGACTTTGCTCCATGCGTAGGTCAGGGCGGCTGGCGGGTTGGGCAAGCCATCGTCGGTGACCGTCGGTGTGAAGGTTGTGGAATTCACAGGCAGCGTCAGTCCGAGAGCCGCTGGGAGCCCGGAGATTACTGGCGCCTGATTCCCGGACACAACGGGGTTGACCGTGATCGTGACATCTGCGCTGACACTGAGCAGCGAATCCGTTGCGGTAAGGCGCAGAACATAAGCGCCTGCCTGATTGAAGGTGGCGGTGGTGCCGGCAAGCGCCGCATTGGCAAAAACCACCGTGCCGGGACCGGAAACTCTGCTCCAGGACACCGTCAGCGCGCCCGGAGGATTGGGCAAGCCGTCGTCGCTCGCGCTGCCTGCGAGGCTCGTCTGCACGGTACCGCCGGCATTGAGCGTGACCGTTTGATTGGGCCCGGCGCTCACGGTTGGGGCGGTGTTGGCGGATGGAGGCTCCAGGCGCAGATCGACGTCAACGCGCAATGCCAGTTCCGTGCCATCTATCATCGCGTAGAGCGCGTGCAAATCCGCATTCGGCCCGACGTTGCCGACTGCGCCAGTGATCAGTGCGGTGACGCCGTTCCAATCACCAATGTAGCCGTCTTTACGGTGATCGCATACGGCACCCCCTGCCCGTGATCAACAAGGCGCTGCCCAGCGCAACGCCGAACCAGGCCATTGCGCCGCCGCGCAACGCGGCCAATCCGTTACGGCGAATCTGCCGGATGCCCAGCGCATACACAATCAGCGCCAGCCCCATTACCGCGCTCCAGTGCAGCGTCGGAACCGAAATAGTGTTACCTGCGCTCAGGCCGGCTGCAAATACCTGTAAAGGCGCGAGCGGAAGCAGTGCATCCGCGGCGCCATTGCCGGCAAGCGACTGAGCACCAAGGCGCACCACGGTCGGCTGTGCCGGGTTAGCGTTGGGCGGAATGGCGGCGAGCGCCAGGCTCATTTCGATGGCGGTGCTACCGCTGCCGCCATATCCCTATCAGCAGCGTGTAAGGTGCCCGGGTTGCGCACTGGCCGCGCCAAATGTGCCGCTCTGGCAATTGAGCCGTTCAAGCGCCGTGGCGTTTGCGGTGTTTTGCGTCGTGTTCACCGTGGCGCGCACGATGATTTCGACGCCAGCCGCCGCGCCCGCGCTGTTGCTGACTGTGCAACCGGTGGCGGCGTTGCCGTCAGCGTCGATCAACACTTCGTATGAATGCGTGGCCGCACTGGCTAGTGCAGGCATGAGCAACGCGCAAATCGACCCAAGTGCGGTCAACGCAACCAGTATTGCCTGCTTCGATGATGAAATCCGAGTTTTTCCGATTATTCTCATGATTTTCCCGGTGTGCTTTTCTCGTTGACAGTGTGCTTGAACCCGCGCGCCAATTGGTGGGATTGCCACGTCTGTCACGTTACGTTACCGTTACACCTTGATCGCACAGAAATGAAGACCCCCGTCCATTCCCCCAAGGATATTCGCAGCGCCCTCGCTGACGCGCTCGCCAGTCGCGGTTTTGCGCGTGCTGCGCGCGCGCGCGCGTTGCTCAAGTATCTGGTCGAGGCCAAACTCGCCGATGATTCGGCGCGGCTGAAAGAGGCCTCCATTGCGGTGGACGTGTTCGGGCGGGCACCAACCCGTTTCGATGGCGACACCGATGGCATCGTGCGCGTTTCCATCAACAGGCTGCGTCAGGCGTTGGCGCGTTACTATGGCAGCGAAGGTGGCGAGGCGTTGTTCCGGTTTGAGATCCCACTCGGCAGTTACGCGCCCGTCATTCGCCGACGCACGCCTGGGGGATTGCCCTCACAACCGCGAATTCTCGTGCTGCCGCTGGCCAATTTCACCGGTAAACCTTGCAACGACGCGCTATGCGACGGACTGACCGAGGATCTGATCGACGCGCTGGCGCAATTGAGCAGTGTGCGCGTGCTGGCACGTACATCGAGCTTCAAGTTCAAGGCGGTCTCCGCCGATATTCGCGCTATCGCCCAGGACGTCAGCGCCGATGCCGTGCTTGAAGGTAGCGTTCAGGAAGTTGGAGCGAGGCTCCGCCTGACCGCTCAGATGATACTGGCCAGCGACAGCACTCATCTTTGGAGTCACTCATTCGAGGCTGATGCCGAAAATCGCGCGCAATTGCAGGGGCAGCTCATCGACCTGATGCAAAGATCGATCGTCGACATGACCGACTCGCCTTCGACCGCGATCGCTGACCGCGAGGCCGCAGTGGTGTCTGGCGAAGCGCTCTTCACGATGTCGGGAAGCACCGTTGCTATCGCGCACTATCATCGCGGACTTTATGCCTACCGGCAGGGCACAGTGGCTGGTTTCACGGCAGCGGAGAAGAGCTTTTCCGACGCAGTCCGCACCGATCCAGGCTTTGCGCGTGCACATGCCGCGCTCGCGCGAACGTGGTGGGCCAAGGGAAACGCAGGCATTGAGGGCTTGACCGTTGCTGCGCATCGTGCGCTTGCGGCAACCCGTCAGGCGATGGCACTGGCGCCGTTTGATCCACTGGTGCTGGCAGCGCACGGATACCTCGTGTTTTTTGTCGATTACGATCCATCGGCTGCGCTCGCGTTTGCGGTGCGGGCTATTCGACATGGCCCCCACGTTATCGAGGCACACCTCTTGCACGCGAAGATCTGCAGCTATCTTCGGCGCTTCGAAACTGCGAACGAAAGTCTCGAAATTGCGCGCGCACAGTCCTCACTCAGTCCACTGCGGCGGAGGCGGCCCTGCCGCCATCGTGGCACCCGACTATCCTCGTGCGTTGACGGTGCTGGACGGGCCAGAGTGCCGTAAACCACTAAACGGCGCGCGCTGGAACCGGGGACATGTCTTGCGGAAGATGGGCGAGTTTGACGCCTGCGACAACAACTTCGCGGATAGCGTGTCGCTGGCCGAGCACCGCGCGTTACACGGAACTTATCCGTGCACTCACGCACGCTAGCGCGGGCGAATTGGAGAAGGCGCGGGAACTGCGCGCTCGGGCTCTCGATGAAGTTCCGTGGGCAGATGATCCGATGGTGTACGGCACGATCGACGCGCTGCTAGGCGACGAAGAGGGTGTACTGCGCGCGTGGGAACACGCCGTCGGACAACGCGACCCCTATGCTTATCCTCTCTTTCTATCACGAAGGAATTTGACCATTGGCGCGGCGCATCCACATTTTGTCCGCGCCACGGCGGCAGCGCCTGAAGGCTCAAACTGGCAATAGACGGGCATTTGCCAATGGCAACAATCGCACAATTCGGACCAGGCGTCTGAACGAACTCCGACAGCGCTTGACGACTTTGAGCTGGAAGGAAAAACAGCAACCAGCACCATGCTACGGGGTTCCGGCCTAGCTAAAGCAGAACGCCGCGCCAGTGTATGTTCGGCGGTGTACGCGGACGTGGTTGACTCGTCAGAATTACCGGTGTAACGGAGGCCCGCAGCCAGCTAGCGAACTAAGGCAGCTCGAGTCAGTACAAGCCAAATTCAATGGTGGGCCGTGAAGGACTTGAACCTTCGACCAAAGGATTATGAGTCCTCTGCTCTAACCAGCCAGGCTAACGGCCCGGTGTGACGTTGCAGCAGGCAAGATTATGGCAAGTAATACATCGCTTTTAATCAGGCTATCATAGCCGCAAAACAACAAGTACCGCCTTATCCAACCACTACCTCACTCCGCTGTTGGCGCCGAAATCCGTCGCAATCATCGGCGCTTGCGAGGCGTAAAGGGGCGCT